>DATNJO010000134.1:0-6160 GCA_035603895.1 Pyrinomonadaceae bacterium | reverse complement strand
CAATCCTTTCCGCCGTTCCACGAGATGAAAACACCGAGCTCGGTGCCCGCAAACAACAGATCGCGCCGCACATCGTCCTCACGCACGACGCGCGTGAAGGCATTACGCGGAATATCGTTGTCGATCCGCGTCCAGGAGTTTCCGTAATCCGTGCTCTTGTAAAGTCCGGGCGTGTGGTCGTTGAACTTGTAGCGCGTGGTCGCGATGTAAACCGTCGCTTTGTCGTGCGGCGACACCTCGATCGCATTGATCAAACACTCGGCGAGACCTTTCGGCGTCACGTTTTTCCAGTTCGCGCCACCATCGCGCGTGACGTAAACCAGCCCGTCATCGCTGCCCGTGTAGATCACGCCTTTTTCCAGCGGCGACTCCATGACGTAAGCCAGCGTGCCGTAGTTTTCCGCGCCGACCGCTTCGTTCGTGTATGGTCCACCGCCTTTACCCTGTTTCTCTTTTTCATTCCGCGTGAGATCGGGTGAGACCTCTTTCCACGTGCGGCCCATGTCGGTCGTCTTCAACAGGTATTGCGCGCCGTGATAGAAAACGTTCGGTTCGTGCTTGCTCCAGATGATCGGCGCGTTCCAGTTGTAACGATACTTGATGTCCTTCGCGTCCATGCCGAGGTACTGAATCGGCGCTGCCATCACCTGCGTGCTCGCACTCGCTTTCACGTCCAGCACTTCGATCGTCCCCTGATAACTGCCGCCCATCACGTATTTCGGATCGTCAGGATTAAAAGCGAGAAACGCACTCTCGCCACCCGCTGAATAAGTCCAACTCGACGTGCCGATGCCGCCACCGCCTAACTCGCGGCTCGCAATCGAAACAGACGTGTTGTCCTGCTGGCCGGCGTAAATGCGATACGGAAACTGGTTGTCGACATTGATCCGGTAAAACTGCGCCGTCGGCATGTTGCTCTGCGTGCTCCAGATCTTTCCGCCGTTGAAAGTGATCGCCGAGCCGCCGTCGTTGGAGATGATCATGTTGGCGGGATTGTCGGGATTGATCCAAAGGTCGTGAAAGTCGCCGTGCGTGCCGCCCAGTGTGTCCCAGGTTTTGCCGCCGTCAGCCGAACGCAGCGCTGAAGCACTCAAAACGTAGATCGTGTTTTCGTCTTTCGGATCGATGAAGAGTTCGATGTAATACCACGCGCGCTGGATCAGCCGATGATCGTTCGTGATGCGGCTCCAATTCTTACCGGCGTTCGTAGAAACAAACAAGCCACCGGCTTCTTTGTCAGAATCACTTTCAATCAGCGCGTAAACCTTCTCGGGATTCGAACGGCTCACGGCGATCGACATCTTGCCGAGCTCGGCAGGCAATCCGTCTTTCAAACGCTCCCACGTCTCGCCGCTGTCGGTTGACTTATAAAGCCCGCTGCCTGGTCCACCGCTGATCACTTTCCACGGCAACCGGCCGTGTTCCCACATCGCAGCGTACAAAATTCGCGGGTTCGTCATGTCCATCGACAGTTCTGACGCGCCCGTCTTGTCGTCGACGAATAAAACATTCTTCCACGTCGCACCGCCATCGACAGACTTGAACACACCGCGTTGCGCCGACTTGCTGTACAAAGCACCCTGCGCCGCGACCCACACGATGTTTGGATCTTTCGGATGAATAATGATGCGCGAGATGTGCTGCGACAGTTCCAGGCCGACTCGCTTCCACGTTTTTCCGGCGTCGGTTGATTTGTAAACGCCGTCGCCGTGATGAGTCATCACACCGCGCACCGCGTGCTCTCCCATGCCTGCGTAAACCACGTTCGGATCGCTTTCAGCGACGGCGATCGCACCGACAGAACCTGTTTTGAAAAATCCGTCAGAGATGTTTCGCCAACTCATTCCCATGTCGTCGGTTTTCCAAAGACCGCCTCCAGTCGTGCCCATGTAATAGGTCTTCGGATCGCCAACAACGCCGGTGCCGGCAACAGAACGTCCGCCACGAAACGGACCAATCGAACGCCATTTCACTGCTTTGAAAATTGCGTTGTAATCATCGGCGCTTTGGGTAGTCTGGGCGGCTATTGGGCTTACACAGAAACACAGAACAAGCACTGCGAGCAGGTGTTTTGACATGCGAAGGGTCCTCGTCTGATTAAAGTCGAGAAAGAATTTGGCGCCGATGATACAACAGCTGTTGAGTAAGATCAGTCTACAAACGAGACGTTCATTGAGTTTTCGGGGGCGACAAAATTCGAGACATCCTGCCCTGCGTTAATCAATTAGGAGATCAGTGAGTCGTCGGGAATCTCCGGTTTGATCACAATAAGCTTGGCTCGAGCCGCCTTCAACAATGAAATTATTGAAGCGAGTTCCGAGCGAAATTCTGACTGAAGCTTTGGCAGCTCAGGCAAGGTTGATTTTCCTGATTTACTTAACTTAGTCATTTCAGCAATTATTTGTCGAGGTCGCAACAGAAGGTTAGTTCTTGATAACTCCAGAAATTCGTATAGTTCTGCGTCAAAGGCCATTGCATGTTGAACTACAATCGAATAATCGGAGGGTAAGAGATCGCTTTCGGACACCCAACCGATACCATTTCGGTTTTCAAACGCACTTACCAAGTCTCGTTTTGAAAGCGTTTCTAGGTTTCGAATCGTGCGATCAAGCAGATTTCTATACGGCTTGTTTTCGCGATCTATCACGGCCACATATTGTTTCTGGAGCTCGCCTAAAGATAGGCGGTTAACTTCGAGAAGAGAAAGGGTCGCACCTACGTAACGGCGTGTCACTTGTATCATCCAAAAAAGCAGGATTACATTAGCTACTGCTGCAAGAGCCGTAATGAATACTGATAACAGTGCCCAATCTACTTGACACATTTAAGATTCAAAAAGCAAACGTCGTTTGAGCGATGCGGTCTCCGAGTGATTTCACCTCTGCTGGCCAGCTATATGGAATCGCTTGCAGTCCGCCAGCGTATTCCGAATCCAATATCCCGACTAAGGCTGCTACTTTGCAATGATTAGGTTCCAATAATTCCCTTTCGCCAACAAGCAGATTCAAACTCCTTTCACTGATTGCATGTAATGCACGTTCCGGGTTATGAGTGAAGAGCACAAGGAAAAACTGAAAGTCATAGACCTTTACGCTTTTAGCTGACGGAGAATAAACAGGTCCGTGATGAAGTTGAGGAGTTAGGGCATTAAGTTTAAGGCCACGTGCCTTTCTAAGCGAGGGTACTTCTTCTAACAATTCTCGGTATGCGGCTCGTTTAAGTATGCCATCGTCCCGCTCATTCAAATGTCCACCAACAAAGCTCACATCACCCCAGCTTGGGTTCTTTCTCATTAAATAGAATGGTCTACCATCTATTCGTACCTTAATAACTGCAAGGCCTACTTGAGAAAGTATTGGCTCACCCATTGGACTGGTCCATCTTATGTTTTAAAAGGTCACGCGACCACGCCTCCAAGCGGAATTCTTCTGCTCGCTCAGCTAATTGATCCCAGGAAACAAATTCTCCCACGAAGCCATGGCCTCGTTTACGCTTAAATTCTTTTTTACGAAGGTCCGTGGCCGTGTGAGGGTTGTCTATATTCATGCTATAAATCATACCAAGATGATGGCTACTTTTTTCATTTTTCTCATCCCAACTGAAACCGAGCTCCTCTGTCTGAAATGCTCTGCTGAGAAATAAGGAACGTGATAACCGGCTTTGGAGCGTTGCTCGTAAAAGGTCCCGGATGCTAGAAGTCGCTTCGTCTTGCACATGTGAACCTTGCCAAATCGTGGTCCGGCCATACAGCTGGTATTTCGGATCAGCCTCTTTGCGCTGAAACAAAAATACCCGATCATCGCGCATCAGAACTCCTGCGGTCACAATTTGAACTAGATCATCGCGATTTTCGGCTTCGTCCCTTTCCAAAAAATTTCCGAACTTACTAATGCAATTCATAGCCTGCTCGAAAGATTCAGCACCAAATGTTTCTTTCCCGTCGGCCACAAGCCTCTTGATTTCTTTACGCGGAACAACGAGAACCCGGGGGTTTAAGAACCCTTCAAGCACCTCTAGAATCTTGTTTGCCAATCGAATAGTGGATGTCTGAACGTCTTCATTGGCAGTGTTGTGTTTTATGATCAATTTGAAGTGTTGCTGATAGCGATCCACGGCTTTATCAACCGACTCTGAAACAGCCGCAAGCACTTCGTGGGCCATAATACTCCCACCTTTGCGCGTAATTCTCATCGCAGCTTCCCGCGCCAAAGCTTGTTCAGCTGAAACGTTCATTACAACAACGAGATCAATGAGGCTAGACCAGCGCTCAAGCAATAGGAAATTTTCTATGGTTCGCGTTTCATGTCCAGTCAGTTCACCTCGTTTCTGTTGGAGCGTCACCCAAGCTAACGCGTCAAACAGGCCTCGGTCGACCAAAATCACTTCACTCTCCGTTTCAACCGTCGCAAGCAACTCGGCCAACATAGAACCTGCGCACCACGTGTTGAAAAACAAATGTCCCTTCATCGGAATAGGACAGACTGCTGCTCGCTCAGCCAAAACGTGAACTCGAAAACCGTGACGACTTAGTAGGTGTCGAATTGCCTCAAGCGAAGTGCTTTTACCCGATTTTGGTGTGCCCGCAAATTCTATAATGAATGGGCGCGGTGCGTACTTGAGAAAATTGCGCACTTTTTCTACGCGCGTCCCGAGATCAGCCATTTGTTGTGCAATATCATCTGGCATATATCAAATCTCCACCCTGGATTTGACCATCAATCTAGTAACCAATCATATATCACGAACTGCCAAGATCGAACTCTTTGGATAATGAAATCTCTGAAAAGTGAGAATGACGCTTCCTTTATGCGGCTGACTCTTATGACTCAGCTGCACTGTTGTGAACTTTGAACTAATCTTTCGTTGTTGGGCCCCTTCAAAAGAAACTTAAGGCGATGGCTTCAATTTACACCACTGTAGCCATTTCCAATCTCAATTAATTCTCAAAAACTCTTAGGATGCGTATTGATAGTAAAAATTACTACTCCACTGACGGTGCGTCGACCGAACGTCTCTTGCACGCCGCGAATTACCGGGCGCTGGGATTTGTTTTTGCCGGTTGATACACGCGGACGTAATCGATTTCCATCCGCTGCGGCCAAGCGGCAGGATCGACGCCCTGCTGGCCGCCCCACGTGCCGCCGATGGCGATGTTCAGCAGCAAATGAAACGGCTGATCAAACGGCCACTGCTTGTAATCGGCGGAAGGATTGGTAAGACGTTCGTTCTTGAAAGTGAAATACTGCCGATCGTTGACGTAGCCGCGAATCTCTTCCGGTGTCCATTCAACGACGTACACGTTGAACGCACTCGTCGCGTTGGGAACGTCAGTCTTCGCTGTTTTTTGGGTGTTGATATTGTGGTTGTACGACTTGGTATGCGTAGAAGCATGGATCACGTTCGGCTCGAAGCCGACCTGTTCCATGATGTCGATCTCGCCACTGCTGGGCCAGCCGCCGTATTTCCATCCTGTGGGCAGCATCCAGATCGCTGGCCACGCGCCTTTGCCTGTTGGCAGCTTAGCCCGCACTTCAAACCGTCCGTAAGTCCAATCACCTTTCCCCTTGGAAACCAGACGGGCCGAGGTGTATTCGTGATCTTGCCAGTTGTCTCGGCGGGCTTCGATTATCAGCGAGCCGTTTTCGACGCGAGCGTTCTCTGTCCGCCCGTCGGTGTAGAACTGCAACTCCTTGTTGCCCCAACCGTGGCCGCCGACGTCATACGACCACTTTTCTCGATCGGGCAGACCCTGGTAATTAAATTCATCAGCCCAAACGAGCTTCCATTGACCGGAGACGGGCTCGGTTGAAGTGGACTGTGAATAGCAAACAGACTGCGTGATGGTTAGGAACAGGAGCAAGGGCAGGAGTCTCATCGACGTGAGGCTACCGCCTAAAAAGATACTTTGCAATAAGTGTTTACCCGCGTTCGATCTCGTCGATGAAAAACTTCGACATCAATCCGTTCGCGACGAGCTTGATGCCGTGTTCGCGCATTTGAACCAGCAGTTGTTTGGCGTTAGCGTCGATGAAACTCACGTTGGTGAGGTCCACCAGCGACGGCAGCGGTGATTCACCCGCGACGGCGCGGCGCCAACAGTTCTCCAGTTCGCTGACGCACGGCCCAGCGAGCTTTCCTTCAATAACGAGGCCGACGTCTC
>DATNJO010000133.1:0-3161 GCA_035603895.1 Pyrinomonadaceae bacterium | reverse complement strand
CCCCGCAGTACCGCAAAGTCATCCGACTCGAGGTAATTGTTTAAATCTGTTTCCGTATCCCACTCGCTTACGAGCAACGTCGAATTTTCGTCTGCCGCGTCGAGATAGAAATCAAAAGTACGACAACCTTTCGCGCGCTTGCTTGGTTCAAGCAGACGGCCCATTGTTTGTAAAAACTCCGTTCGCTTCTCCGGAGGTACAGTGATCCTGGTGGTGTTCACGATCATCTACGTCTCACTACCGACACGAATAGGTGACGAACCGCACACTTCGCATTTCAAATCTCGTGATGTCTGGTTAAAGAAAGACTTCCGGCTACAAATCGGGGCGATGCAAGTGAAGCTGGATACCTTTCTCTAAGCAAGCGTCATGCACAAGAAGCCGCCGCGAGAAAAAGTTTCGTTTTGGACCAATTTGCTGGAATTGTTTTGTACGTATGCGTACTAAAGGGTTCGCCGTGATAAGCCGTGGCCGTGGTATTTCGCGGAAACTGTGAAACTACGTGGAGGGGCTCTTCAGTTCGTGGTCGTGGTACTTCGTGGCTATTCATTCGCCGCGCCCACGAAGCTGGCGCGCCGCCGCTGTATTCCAAGCTTGAGCATTCTGGTGCGAAGAGTACTCGGATTCAATCCAAGAACCGTCGCTGCTCCGCTCTTCCCTTCGATTCGCCAGCCGGTCTTCTCAAGCGTGCGAACGATGTAATCGCGTTCGACTTCTTCGAGTGTCTGCGTTGCGCCTGGTTCACTAACAACCGGTTCCCATTGATCAACAAGTTGCAGCACACTCCCCTGCGTATGAATAACTGCGCGCTCGATCACATTCGCCAACTCGCGCACATTGCCCGGCCACGAATGAACTTCCAGGTTCTGCATAGCTCGCGGCGAGACCGATGAGATCGTCTTGCCAGATTTCTTCGCGTAGATAGCGCTGAAGTGTTCCACCAATAGCGGGATGTCATCCCTGCGCTGGCGTAGCGGAGGCATAGTAATCGGATAAACATTCAACCGGTACCAGAGATCCTCGCGGAAAGTTCCCTTTTCAACCTCGAGTTTCAAATTGCGGTTCGTGGCCGTGATGATTCGGACGTCGACCTTTATTGTTTTGTTGCCGCCGATTCTCTCAAACTCGTTTTCCTGAATGACGCGCAACAACTTCACTTGTAATTCCGGTGGCAACTCACCGATTTCGTCGAGAAAGATCGTGCCCCCGTTTGCCAATTCAAAACGTCCCTGTTTGCGTGCGATAGCGCCGGTAAATGAGCCTTTTTCGTGGCCGAACAACTCACTTTCGATCAACGTCGGCGATAACGCGCCACAGTTCACCTTTATTAATGGTTTGTCTTTTCGAGTGCTCGCGCCGTGAATGGCGCGCGCAACCAGTTCCTTTCCCGTTCCAGTCTCGCCGGTGATGAGCACGGTTGTATTCGTCGGCGCCACCTGAGTGACTTTGAAAAGCACGTATTTGATCGCGTCGCTCTGGCCGACGATTTCGCCAAACTTGTCGTCGAGTTGCAACTCTTGTTGCAGCGAGATGTTTTCCGCCTCCAACTGGTTTTTCAGTTGATGAAGTTCTTCATGCGCTGTCTGTAACGCGACTTCCGATTCTTTGCGCTCGGTGATGTCAACACAGGAACCGATGTAACCGAGAAACTCACCGCCGTTACCAAAGCGTGGAACGCCGGTATCGAGTATCCAACGATACTCGCCACTGTGCCGGCGCATCCGGTATTCCATTTCAAACGGTTCTCTTTCAAGAATGCTGGTTTCGTAAGTTTTTAGGATACGTTCATAGTCATCGGCATGAATGGCCTCGGTCCAGCCCGTGCCCAACTCTTGTTCTTCACGTCGTCCGGTGAAATCGAGCCAGCGTTGATTCACGTAGGTACATTTCATGTCCGTACCAACTATCCAGATCATTGCGGGCACAGTGTCCACAG
This sequence comes from Pyrinomonadaceae bacterium, assembly GCA_035603895.1. Taxonomy (GTDB): domain Bacteria; phylum Acidobacteriota; class Blastocatellia; order Pyrinomonadales; family Pyrinomonadaceae; genus PSRF01. The sequence continues at coordinate 1,225 of DATNJO010000133.1, read as the reverse complement.
TGACTCGGAAACGTTCATCGCGCTCGCTCGGAACCCCTTGCGTAGCTGTGTCTTCGACAGGGAGCGGCAACTGCTGCTCAGTGTTTGTTGGAGCTTGTCGTTTTCTTAGCAGGCCAAGGATGAGAAGTGTTTGGCCGAGAAGGAGTGCGGCAACAATGATCCATTGCCAGTCCGAAAGAGACGCAAGGAACGGCGTCAGCACCAACCCGGAAAGATCTGTGCCCTCATAATACGGACCCAGCGGGGAGATAGACGGACCCATAAGCACACACTCGAGGTTTCGTTGTACGTTCCTCTCGACATCCTCAGAGTGCTAGGGCGTGAACACACTTTCCGTCGGGAGAGGGTTGCAGCAGTTTATCATGTCTTCTCTGTGTCTCTGTGTCTCCGTGGTAATTTTCCTAAGCATCATTGAACCAGAGACACCGAGTTAGAATCAGCGGCGGCGGCCACCACCACGAAAACCACCGCCACCACCTCTAAAGCCTCCGCCACCACCGCCACGGTAACCGCCGACGCTGCCACGACTCGGACTGCGACTATAACTGCCAAAGTCGCGACTGCGTTGTGAGCCGGTGCTGCGCGCGGCACGATCTCGTTCGAGACTATTGACCGTGCCTCGATCGGGTCGCGAAGAATTCCCAATGCGATCGCCGCTCGGTCGATCTGTTTGCCGGGCGCGATCGTTCATCATGCTGTCTCGCACTGAAGAATTTCGCTGCTCCGGCCTGTTCGCAGAATTCCAACCACCGTTATCCCACTTCTGCCAATTGCCGTTCCCATCGCGGCGATAAACATTTCCGTCACGGCCCGCATAAACGTTATCGCCTTTCGTGCCGACGAAGCCGCCACCATCTGGTCCACGGCGCGAAATCATGCCGCCCTGATCTCCACGAGTTACACGAGTCGTGTTGCCCGCACTGTTGGTGAATCGTTTCGTGTTTACCCAATCATCGCCACGCTGCACCTGTGTCGATCCCCAACTGCCGTAAACATTGGAGCCCTGGCGCGTCGCCGCGTATGTTCCCGTGCGCGGGTTGTATGCCTGTGCGGCTCCGCGGGCTCCGTATGGTCCATAAGCAAAGGCCCCCCGCGCATACGTTCCGGTGCTCGGGTTGTAACGAGCACCATAACCGACGCCGCCGTATGGTCCATAAATTCTGCCGGCTGTTCCATAGACTCCGGTGTAGGGGTTGTACCAGGCGCCGTAACCGTACGTGCGCCA
>DATNJO010000132.1:0-3156 GCA_035603895.1 Pyrinomonadaceae bacterium | reverse complement strand
ATCTTCCTGGCATTTCTCGCGATATCAATGACGAATACGTAGCGGGGTATATGGCTCGCGGTCCATGCGTTCGTCTCACGCCTTACAAGTACATTCATTCGGTGCCACCGACTCATGTCCTCACAGTGACAGAGTCCGGATGCTTGACGGAGAAGCGTTATTGGCAGCTCGAGCCAGGTAAGGAAATCCGCTTCAGCAGCGATGCGGAATACGAAGAAGCCTTCCGTCATCACGTCCGCAACGCAGTGCTTGCTCCATTACGCACCGATCGACCAGTCATGATCGAACTCAGTGGTGGTCTCGACAGCTCAACTGTCGCGTGTGTTGCGTCAGAGAGTATCAAGAACGGCGAAAGCAAGACCACACGATTCGACACTGTTTCGCTCGTCTACGATGAATCGCCAACGTCAGATGAGCGGCAGTTTATTGATTGCGTTGAAACACATCTGGGCCGGATCGGAATACGCGTCAGAGATGAAGACTGCCGGTTGTTGCCGCACGTTGACGCGGATATTGATATCGTCAGCCCAAATCCCGTGCTGTGTTCGCTTGGTTATCACGGGGCGCTGCGCCGGCTAATGCGGGAGACTGGGGCGCGGGTGCTCTTGACCGGCGTTGGTGGAGATCAGGTCCTGGGCGCCAGTTACGATCCGTTTCCACTACTCGGCGATCTGCTAATGCTGAGAAAGCCCGTTGCCTTACATCGCGAGCTGCACTTGTGGAGTCAAACTCTGTATCAACCTTATGTTTCTTTGCTCTGGCATAAGGCGATTGTGCCGGTTCTGCCTCGGCCTTTACAGTCATGGTTCCGACAAGCCTACCTGGACGTGCCTTCATGGTTCAACCAGGGATTCGTCGCTCGAACAAAGCTGCGCGAGCACAAGCTTCCGGAACCAGATCCCTTCGGCTTCAAACTTCCCAGCGACATAGATCGGTCTATCAGTTATCTGTCCGTCGTCAAGAGTGTTTCGCCATGTTACCGGCGAGAGTTGACTTGTTTGGATAGTTCACATCCTTTCGGACATCGCCCGCTACTCGAATTTCTACAGGCGATCCCGTTTGAACAGTTTCTAAGACCGCGTGAAAACAGGTCTTTGATGCGCAGAGCGTTACGCGATCTATTGCCGGAAAAGATCGCGCGCCGAAAAACGAAAGGAAACCCGGCAGAAGGCTTCGCCCGGGCCATCGCGCGTGAGGCGTCGGTGATGCGTTCGCTGTTTTCCGATTCGCGTGTCTGTGCCCACGGGTTCATGGATTCGGCTCCGTTACTTGCCGCTATCCACCGTGCTAAGCACGGGCTCGAACAACACGCCGGTGCCTTGCTCTTAACGATCTCATTGGAGTTTTGGCTGCGGGCGCTCGAGCAGCGCCCAGTGGCCAAAGACTACGTCACTGTTGATGAAATGCCACAGTTTGTAGTGGCGTAGACACGACGGGGCGCTGCCGACACTACCGCGGCAGGGTAAGAACAAACAAACCCAATATGGAGTGCTTGGACAGGAGAGTTCAAAAATGACCGACCAATATGAAGCCGCCGAACTGTTCGTCATTGGCAGAGCCAGTGACGTTATTCTGGGTGACAAGACCATCGAGTTCGAAGACAACGTTGCCGAGCCGCCACCGAACCTCCGGTCCATGACCCTCGCGATGTTCGAGGAATAGGAGCGCAGGGATCGAATCTGTTCTTCAACTCAAGGTGGCAGATCTCTCCACTCGCCAATCTGCCACCGCCAGTATCAGCGCCGCGCCGCGCCGCTCAGAGGTTTCATCTTGGGAACTTCGCGTTGTAGTTCGAGCAGTGCCTCCGCCAGCGTTACACGCTCTTTAATTGGCTCGACTGTTTTTGTTGCGGGATTATATTCGTACCTGACAGTGACAGGTCCGTGAGTCGTCAATTGGGCGAGTCCGACGAGCCGGCGGCCATTCACCGGCAAGGCATCGATCTTCGCGGCGAATTGAGTGTCTGCGTTGATCCCCTGCGCGAAAGGGACGGTGGCACTACGCGGCGTCAAAGAACCAAATGCTGGATGCGTGAAAACATCCGTGTAGTCCAAAGTCAATCTCCCCGGCGGAATTGAAACCGGATCGATCACAACTTTCCACTTTCCACCTTTCGGTTGAGCAACTGTTACCTGCTTCTGCACGCCGCTACGAGTGCTGAGGGCCTTTAGCTCGCATTCTTTTGCACAAAAATACAGGTATAGATCGACGTCTGCTGCTCTTGTCGCTGGTCCATCAATACTCGCCTTCACCGTATTGCTACCCTGTGGCACGTTGATCTCGTAGATGATAGGTTCATCGCCATCGGCGATTGTGACGTGACTCGAGAATGCACTACCTAAGGGCGACTCACCGTAGTAACCATCGAAGGACGAGAAGTAATTCGAGGATGTGACTTGTGGTTTGTTTAAGCTTGACCTCGACTCAGCTCCGAAGATAGTGGCAGTGATGAGAAACCTGCCCCGCTGCCTTTCCGAATCTCCCTGGAGCATCAGATTCTGATTCTCAACGATCACCTGCCACACGCCCGGCTCAGGAGCCACGATGACACGGTCCACGCATCCTCCAGTTTGATATTCAGACTGCCAACGAACAGGGACGTCGTGCCCCGAATCAACTTCTTTGCCTGAGGGACGCATGAATCTCAACCGAAGGCTACCATTATGAATCTTGAGATCGACTTTAAATGCGGAGATACGCTCAGGTACGTTGAAGAAATACGATGTGTAAGAAGGATACTCGGCAGAACCTTCTCGACTCACTATAAAATTCTCAGCGGCGCGGAACTGTTCGGCAGCGACCACAGTGTTCATTACCTGATAAACGGAATGGGCGCCCGTAGTCTCATCGTCGAGATTCAGAATCGCACTGTGCACCCCTGAACTTTTCACATCGATCGTGACGGGTAAGGAAATCGGTTCGTTTAGCGGAAGACGTATCGTTGTTCCGCTGCTGAATATGCCGTCGTTGCCAGTCCAACGCACGATGTACCTGGTGGGCTCAGTGTCACCAGAGGATCGAGTGAACGTGATCGTTCGTTGGCCGGTTTGACCTTCCCGCCAGCCCTCTCGTTCGTAAATTCCGGGACCGTGATGTGGTGTTTTTAGGTCAACTCCTATCACCACATTGATCTGAGTGGAACTGGAGATCGCGACC
>DATNJO010000131.1:0-3477 GCA_035603895.1 Pyrinomonadaceae bacterium | reverse complement strand
TATGACGAGAGCGGTCGATTGATTGCCGCGGTGTCGCAAAACGCCGACGGCTCTCGCACGCTCTTTCATCACCGGTCAAAACTCGCACAGCCCCGCGGCGCAACTCCCGACAGCTTGCTCATCGATCTCGACGACGTTTGGCAATTAACGCCGTCCATTCAGGATTACAAGACAATCATTGCTGACCCAACGGCAGCGACCGTACAGGAAAGAGCAACCGATTATCTCGTCACTTTCGAAAAAGAACGAACGATCGGCGCGAGTCGATTGATGAAAGCGACGTTGACGCTGGCGAAGTCTGATCTGCGTCCAATCGAACAAACGCTGGTGGTCCAACGTGGCGACGAGTTGCGCGAGTACAAGTTTGTCGAAATCAAATTCGAGTTGCTTCCGGTAAAGGACCTTCCTGCAAACGTTTTCGAAATCGATCGCGAGTTGGTAGGTGAGGCGGCTGGTAGTGCCGGAGATTCCCGCGTCCGGAACGTTAACGCTGGTCCAACCTCCCCCACGTCGGTCACAGCTTATGCTTCAACCGAGCTGGAGATCGACGTTGCATACTTGCTCAACCAGGCCAAGGCCGACAGGAATGAGCAAGTCGCCCTCACGCGCAGCGCGAGTGGGTCACTGCGCGTTGAGGGAGTAGTCGACACTGCTGAACGGCGCGACGAGTTCCTGCGCGCGTTGCGTCCGTTCAGCAGTAATCCGGCGGTGACTATCGACATTCGCACTGTCGCGGAAGCGGCTGCAAAGCAAAAAGCCGGCACGGTCAGAGAGTCTGTCAGGGAAGTTGAAGACACTGGCGACGCGATTGCGGTCGAGGAAGAGTTGCGCGAGTACTTCTCGCGGCGCGGACAGAGCGGCGAAGTGGTGGATCAGTCTGTGCGAACGTATTCGTCTCGCGTAGTGAACCAAAGTTATCGCGCCTTGCTTCGCGCGGTCGAGTTAAAGAACCTGGCGGGACGTTTTGCGCGCGTGGATATGCGCACCCTCGCGCCGGATGCACGTGCAAAGTGGCTCGAGATAATGCGCTCGCAGGCGGCCGCATTCGAGCGTGAGAATGCCGCATTGCGTCGCGAGCTTCATCCGGTTTTCCTCGCGGACACATCGTCAGATGTAGTCGAAGACTTCGCGATCGTTACTGATGCGGATTTGGCTCGCGCGGTGGAACGCCTTCACCGGTTGGCACTCGCAAACAACGACGCGATCCGGCAGGCATTTACGATCTCTAAAGCAAGCTCTGCCTCGGCGTTTAAATCGCCACAGTTCAAACGAAATTTGGAAGGAGCAGCCCGGTTGTCAGACCGCATCGCGCGATATTAGCGGACACAACCGACAGCTCCTCCTCGTGCGATCCAGAGCAGGATGAGAGGAGCTGAACCACAAACTCACGCGCTTTTCATCGCCCGGAAGCACGTCCTGACAAGGAGGAGTAAATGCCCAGCAGCCCGGAAGTCTGTCCGTGTGTGGTCTGTCCTCACACGGATTCAGTTTTTTCTCGTCTTATTCTTAGTTCATTCATTCTGCTCGTCCTTATTTCCACAAGCGCGTCAGTAGCCACGGCGCAAAGTCCAACCGCAACGCTCACGGGCACCGTTACCGATCAAAACGACGCCGTGATTCCCGGCGTGAATATCGCAGTCATCAGCATTGCCCAGGGTTTTCATCGCTCCACGGTCACAGATAATGAAGGCGCTTTCATAGTTCCACTACTTCCTGCCGGAAACTATACCGTCAAAGCTGAGCGAGAAGGCTTCAGTCCTACTGAAGCTCGAGACGTGATCCTGAACGTGAACGATCGAGTGGCGCTCAAGATTCAGTTGAAGCTGGGAAACATAAACAGCCAAACAGTCGACGTACTCGACACACCGGCTCTGATGGATCAGTCACCGGCAGTGGGGACAACGGTCGATCGACAGTTCGTCGCGAACCTGCCACTCAATGGCAGGAGCTTTCAGTCGTTGATTGCACTGACGCCGGGAGTCGTTCTCGTTCCGAGTTCCTCGTTTAATAATGTCGGGCAGTTTAGCGTCAATGGACAGCGTGCCAATGCGAATTACTTCATGGTCGACGGCGTAAGCGCAAATACCGGCAACGGAGCAGGCGCCATTCCCGGTCAGGCAACGAGCGGCACCCTGCCAGGGCTGACGACATTCGGCGGCACGAACAGCATGGCTTCAGTCGAGGCGACGCAGGAGTTTCAGGTGCAAACCTCGACTTACTCCGTAGAGTACGGTCGTGCTCCTGGAGGTCAAATCTCAATCGTCACACGTTCGGGCTCAAATGAATTTCACGGCTCACTCTTCGACTACGTACGAAACGACAAGCTCGACGCCAACAACTGGTTCGCAAACCGCGCGGGACAAGCGCGGCCACCGGAACGCCAGAATGATTTTGGCGGAACGTTCGGTGGCCCACTACTGCTGCCGCGTTTCGGAGAGGGCGGCTCGCAACCGTGGTACGACGGACGGAATAGAACGTTCTTCTTTTTCTCGTATGAGGGGTTGCGATTGAGAACTCCAAAGTTTGCCTTAACGAATGTACCGTCAGCCAATCTTCGGCAAACAGCAGCGCTCGGGATTCGCCCGATTCTCCAGGCTTTTCCACTGGCAAACGGGCGCATTCTGGCAAACGGCTTCGGAGAGTTTTCCGCCGCTTATTCCGATAGCAGCACGCTGAATGCAACCAGTATTCGAATCGATCACACTCTCAATAGCCGTTTCACCTTATTCGGCCGCTACAACTTCGCTCCATCAATTAGCGAGCGTCGCGATGGTGAGAGCAATCTGAGTACACTGATCATCAATGAACTGGAGCAAGAAACATTTACGGCCAGCGCAACGATGATATTCACTCCCGCATTTAGCAATGAACTGCGGGTGAACTTCAGTCGCAATCAGGGTAAGTTTTTTAGCCGGCAAGATAGTTTCGGAGGATCAATTCCGCTTCCGCGTGAAGTGCTCGTGCTACCTCAGTACGGGTCGACTGAGAGGAATAATGGTGGCTCCAGCACGTTCTTCGTGCCCGGGATGTCGACGCCTTTCGGTCCGCAAGTCAGCCTCAGTAACAACGGCGTCACACAGCGCCAGTTCAATATCATCGACACTCTTTCGTTCACGACGGGAGCCCACCAATGGAAGTTTGGCGTCGACTACAGAAGACTCACCCCGATTCTTTCTCCACGATCCTACATCCTGGGTCTGATCTTCCAATCGCAGGCGGAGGTCGTCAACGGCGTCGCTTCGCGCGCGAATATGAGCGCGGGTTCCAGAACACGACCGATCTACCATGAGTTTTCAGTCTTCGCCCGTGATGTGTGGAGAGTTTCGCCCCGCTTCACGGTCGACCTGGGGGTGCGTTGGGACGTGAATCCGGCTCCGGGTGAAGCTGACGGAAATTACCCTCTGGCAATCGTCAACCCGGACGATCCTGCGACTTTGGCCCTTGCACCAAGAGGCACACCACTCTGGCGAACGACCT
>DATNJO010000130.1:0-9501 GCA_035603895.1 Pyrinomonadaceae bacterium | reverse complement strand
CGCGAAGCTGAAGCCGAAACAGTCGAAATTCTGCGAAGTGAATATTCGGGAGCAGAGCGTCGCGGTGTTTTTCATTGCTTCACCGGTAGCAAAGAACTCGCCCAACAAGCGCTCGAACTCGATTTCCTGATCTCGTTCTCCGGCATCGTTACGTTTCGCAAAGCAGAAGACCTGCGTGAGATCGCGAAAGAGGTCCCGCTCGAGAATCTTTTGATCGAAACCGATTGTCCGTTTCTCGCTCCTGTTCCTCATCGCGGAAATCGCAATGAGCCCGCCTACGTAGTAGAAGTTGCACGCTGCATCGCCGAACTACGCGGCCTTCAGATCGAAGAGGTCGCACAAGTAACCACCGAAAACTTCAAACGCTTCCTGAGAATCTCCTGAAACTATTATGCTCCGAAAACCACTCGCGCTAATCGCCCTGTTGCTTCTGTCGCAACTCGCATTTGCACAGCAAACCAGCGAACCCGTCACGACCATCTTTCTCATTCGCCATGCCGAGCGCGCCGACGAACCGCGCCAGGATCCGCCGCTGACTGAAAAGGGCGTCGCCCGATCTCAGGCGCTTGCGCGGCTGCTCAGCACCGCAGACATCAAAGCGATCTACACATCGCAATTTGCACGCACGAAACTGACGGCCGCACCGCTCGCCAAGCAACTCGGCGTGACTGCAACGCCGCTCTCGCTGAAAATAAGCGCGTCCAATCCGCGCGCGATCGCCGAAGAGTCAACCAAGGAAACAGTCGATAAGATCATGAGCCAGACGGGTGGCAGCGTGCTCGTCGTTGGTCACAGCAATTCGATCCCCGACGTCATCAAAATGCTTGGCGGCGACGTCGTGCCAACGATCGACGAGAAGAAGTTTGACGATCTGTTTGTGGTGACTGTTTACGCGAAGGGTAGGGCAAAGGTCACGCACTTGAAGTATGGGAGTGAATAGCCACAAGAAGCACAAAAGGCACAAGAGGCACAAGAAGTAGAAATGATTGGCGAACCAGCTTTCCTACTTCTTGTGCCTCTTGTGCCTCTTCGTGGCCCATTTCCGAGGGATTTTGCGCGTTCTAAGGGTGTGTGGAGGATTACCATGAAACACTTGTTCCTTGCGCTATTGCTCGTTTTACCCGTTTCGGCATTTGGTCAGCACAGTCACGCTCCGGCGAAAGAACCCGCGCCGGTTGCACTGGCTGAAGGACTGGGCAGCATCAATCTCCCGGTCACAACCACCAATCCCGAAGCGCAGAAGTTCTTCAACCAGGGACTCGCCTACATCTACGCCTTCAATCACGAAGAGGCGGTACGTTCGTTCAAACAGGCGACCCAACTCGACCCGCAACTCGCAATGGGTTACTGGGGCATGGCGCTCGCACTCGGTTCGAATTACAACGTGCAGGCGGATGGTCCATCGCTCCTGAGCGCTTATACAAATCTTCAGAAAGCAGTCGAGCTCGCACCCAAAGCTTCCGAGCACGAACGCGGCTACATCAGCGCGCTCGCGAAACGTTATTCGTCCGATCTGAACGTCGACAAGCAGAAGCTCGCGATTGATTACAAGAACGCGATGGGCGAGCTCGCTAAACGTTATCCCGACGATCCCGACGCGGCGACGCTTTACGCTGAAAGCATGATGAACCTGAGGCCGTGGAAGCTCTGGAGTCTCGACGGCAAGCCGGCCGAAGACACGCTTGAGATCGTCTCGGTGCTCGAAAGCGTATTGCGCCGATATCCGAATCACACAGGCGCGAACCATTACTACATTCACGCGGTTGAGGCTTCGAACAACGCCGAACGTGCATTACCGAGCGCCGCGCGTCTCGGAAAGGTTGCGCCGAAGGCGGGCCACCTGGTCCACATGCCTTCGCACATCTACATCCGCACGGGCGACTACACCAAGGCAGCGCAATCGAACGTCGACGCGATCGCCGCTGACCGCGAGTACATCACGAAGACAGGCAATCAGGGCCTGTACACGATGATGTACTACAACCACAACATTCATTTTCTCGCGTCGGCAAGTGCGTTGAAGGGACGTTATGCGGATTCGATCAAGTCTGCGCGCGAGCTTGAAGCGAACGTGGCGCCGCATTTGAAAGCGATGCCGATGCTCGAGATGTTCCGGCCGTATCCGATCATCTCGCAGGTGCGTTTCGGTCGTTGGGACGATGTTCTGAAAGAGCCAAAGCCCGATGATGCGTTGAAGATCACGACCGGTTTCTGGCACTACGCTCGGGGCAGTGCGTACGCGGCGATGAATCAACCGGACAAAGCCGATGCGGAGTTGAAAGTGTTGCAGGCGCTCGTCAAAACGATTCCGGCTGACGCGCCTATGGGCAACAACGTCGCAGTTAACGTGATGAAGATCGCCGATCTCGCGCTCGCAGGCAGGATTGCTTTTGCGCGTGGCGACAAGCAGGCGGCTTTCAATTTCTTGAATCAAGCAGCGGCAGCTGAAGATGGGACCAGTTACAACGAACCTGCCGATTGGGATTTGCCGGTTCGTGAAGTGCTTGGCGGTATGCTGCTCAACAGTGGTGATTACGCTGCGGCTGAGAAAGCGTTTCGTGATGAGCTGAAGCGGCATCCGCGTAATGGCCGCGCCTTGTTTGGCCTGGCTGAGAGTTTGAAAGGGCAGGGCAATAAATCTGGGGCGCAGATGGTGTGGCGCGAGTTTGAGGAAGCGTGGAAAGATGCGGACACGAAGTTAACTGTCGCCGCGTTGAGTGGAATACAGACGAAAGCAGAGAACGGTGCACCTGCCAGCACTGCCGCACCGGTGCAGTTCGCGAGTGTGTTACTGAAAACGGGCGTGCGTTTGCGTTACGCCTACCAGGGCGATCCAAACGGGATTCCCGTGATCTTGCTGCACGGTTACACCGATTCGTGGTTTTCGTTCAGCCAGGTGTTGCCGCTGCTGGATCAAAAGTATCGCGTTTACACGTTGGACCAACGTGGGCACGGCGAATCGGATCGCCCGGTTGGTGGTTATGCGATGCAGCAGTTTGCGGGTGACGTCGTGGCGTTCATGGACGCGATGAACATCAAGCAGGCGACGATCGTGGGCCACTCGATGGGCAGTTTTGTTGCGCAACACGTGGCGGTGGAAGCTCCGGAACGAGTCAAACGGCTCGTTCTGGTCGCCACGGCAACGACGATTCACACGAACGATCTCGCGCGGCAACTGCAACGCGAGGTCAACGCGTTGACCGATCCCGTGCCGCAGAAGTTTGTGCACGACTTCCAGGTCAGCACGGCTTTTCAACCGCTATCGAACGAGTTTTTTCACACGGTGTTGAAAGAGAGCATGAGGTTGCCGGCGCACGTGTGGCGTGAAGTGATGGCGGAAATGATGTCGCCGGACGCCGCCGTCGAGTTGAAAAAGATCAAAACGCCGACATTGGTGCTTTGGGGCGACAAGGATTTCTTCCCGCGATCCGAACAAGACTCGCTCGTGTCGGCGATGCCGAATGCGGTTTTGAAAGTCTACAAAGACACCGGACACGCGTTACACTGGGAGCGTCCTGAGACGTTTGCCACCGATCTGAAGACGTTTATCAATTCAGATCTTCAGGCGTTCGCGAAGTAATGTTTCAGTGGACAGGATCTCAGAATTGACAAGATTCTGAGCTGAAAGACAAATGAACGAGCAGTTAGACACGTTGATGCAAAACGCCAGGACGATCGCGGATGACGCGCGGTCGTCTTTTGGCAAATTGTCTGCTGCTCAACTGAACTGGAAACCGTCGGCGGAGCGTTGGAGTGTTGCGCAATGCTTCGACCATTTGATCACGTCGAACAAAGGTTTCTTTCCGGTTGTTGAGAGCGTTCTCAATGGGACGAAGAAGACAAGGTTCTTGGAGCGTCTCCCCATATTGCCGGGTCTGGCGGGTAAGCTAATGATCAAGTCGCTGGATCCGGCATCTACGCGTAAATACAAAGCTCCAAAAAACTTCGAACCGGCGCAGAGCGACATCGCCGCAAGCATCATCGACGACTTTGCCGCTCAACAAAACAAGATCATCGACGGTATGAAGTCGACTAGTCATCTCGATCTCGAACGCATCGTGGTGACCTCACCGGCCGTCTCTTTTGTCACTTACAGCTTGATGGACGCCTACCGCATCATCGTGGTCCACGAGCAACGCCATTTCCAGCAAGCCCGGCGTGTTGCAGAAGAATCCGGCTTTCCATCTGTCTAATTTGTCTTAGTCAGGTTCTTGACGAAGCCCCAGTCGCCACTGGCATTCACTTGAATGTTCCCAACGTTCTTGCGCGCGATGACGATGTTTGACTGATACCACAACGGAAACACCGGGACATCGCGACTAACAATATCCTGAATCTTGCGATACAAGTCCTTCGCTTGCGCGCGGTCAAACGTGTTCACCGCTATTTCAAGCATCGCATCGAGCTCCGGATTGCTGTAGCGACTGCGATTTCGCGAAGGCCGCGTTTGCGTCGGGATTTCAGAAGTCGCAAACAGGTCTTTGTAAAAGATCGGATCCTGGTTGCCGCCGACCCACTGCGTGTACGCTATCTGAAAATTGCCCCGGCGCAGTTCGTCGAACAACGTGTTCTGTTCCGGCGTTTGAATCTCAACCGGAATGCCGGCCTCTTTCAAATAATTCTGGATCACGCCCGCATATTGCCGTCCTGAAATACTGCTGCCTGACAGTTTATAAACAATCGGTTTATCGAATCGAACTCCCGATTCGCTCAAGAGTCTCTTGGCCATCGCGGGATCGTACGCGTAGGTCTGTCCCGGCGTGTAAGCCCACGACTCTTCCGGGATGATCGAGTGCGCGATCTTTCCGTAGCCGCGCAAAAGGTTTTGAATCATGCTCTGGCGATCGATCGCGTATGCGATTGCCTGGCGCACCTTCACGTTGTCCAAAGGCGGCGCAGTGGTGTTCAGCGTCAGCAGCACAACATTCGAGCCCGAAAACACCTTCACCTGAAGGTTTGGATCCTCTTCGAGCCGCTTCACCGCGTCTGGCGAAAGACTCGTCGGCAACGGCGCGATGTCCACGCGTCCAGACTGAAGTTCCGCTTGCAACGCGTTCATGTCGGCAATCACGCGCACGCGCACTTGCTGCAATTTCGATGGGCCATCCCAATAATCAGGAAAAGCTTCCACGTCGCAGACCTGTTGCGTGTTGTCGTAATTAACAAACTTGAATGGTCCAGTGCCGAGCGGATGTGTTTTCTGCGATTCGTAACTGTCTTTTGGAAGGATCGGAATCGGGACCAGGTTTGATAACAAGCCCACCCACGGCTTGGTCAACGTTACGATCACCGTGCGTTGATCCGGCGCCTCGACGCTCTTGATATAGCTCCTTTTCTCGTCGCCCGTGCCCTCGAAGAAGCTGGCCGACTTCGCGAAGTTACTGGAAAAAAGGAGATCGAGGGTGTACTTCGCATCGGCGGAGCTCAACACACGCCCGTCATGAAACTTGACGCCGTCGCGCAGCGCGAAAGTGTACGTCAGCCCATCGTCTGAACGCTTGATGTCGGAAGCAAGCTCGCCAACATAATCAAACTTCTCGTCTTTCTTGACGAGCGTGTTGAAGATCAACGTGCGCACGCGCTCGCTCGCGGCATCGACCGACGGCGAACCGATCGGATCGATGGTCCTAATGTTGTCGCCCAACGCGATCACAAACGCGCTGTTGTTGCGTGTGCGGCAGGCTGTCGGCGCCATCATCACCAGAAGGATGAAAACCACCAGCAGGAGAAACCCGCATTTCCTCACTTAATTGTGCCTCCGTAAACGTAATTGAGCTTGCTGTTCAGTTTTTCCACTTCGTCTGCCAAGGCTTTGAAACGATCGAGGTCGAGGGGAAGAGGATCTTCGACGATTGCTTTCGTGCGTGAGACTCGATGCAGAGTTTGTTGAATGCGTTCTTTCGACAGCCGCCCGTCATTTGCCGCTTCCAGAAGCGCTTCATGACCGCGCCGGATCCGTTCCGGCGAAGCGCAGATCAGGAGCATGTCCTCGCCGGCGAGTGCGGCGCGGACGGCAGCGTCGCCGATTTCGTAGTGACGCGTGATCGCGCCCATTTCGAGATCGTCGGTGATCACGAGATGTTTGTATCCGAGCTCCTGGCGCAGCAGTTTGGTGACGATGTTGTAATTGAGTGAAGCCGGTTCGAGTAGACCGCCCGTGGTTTCTTCTCTGATGTCGATGTTGGGGAAGCCGCCGTGACTCACCATTACACAGCGCACGCGATCGTCGCGGCGTTGAAACAGTTCGATGTAAGGCGCGAGATCCTGCGCGATCAGGTCGTCGTGCGAGAGGCGCACGACGGGCATCTCTTCGTGTGAGTCGACTTCGCCCGCACCGATGCCGGGAAAGTGTTTGAGACAACCGAGACAACCAGCGCCCTGCAAGCCACGCATGTAGACGGTCGTGTAACCCAACACTTCACCGGGCGAACGGCCGAACGAACGCGAGTAAAGACCGTTGGACAGCAAGTCGCGATCGTCGGTCATGATCGACATGACGGGCGCGAAGTTGATGTTGAAACCGAGCATTCGCAGTGCTTCCCCGGTGATCCTTCCGAGCGAGCGCGCAGCGGCTAGATCGCCGTGCTGTCGAATCGTGCGCGCCGAAGGCATTGGCGTAAAGATGCGGCGCAGGCGATCGACGAGTCCGCCTTCCTGATCGATGCCGAACAGAAGGGGAGTCGCGACTAACTCTCGTACACCATCAAGAAGCGTACGCAGTTGCTCCGGACCCGCGACGTTGCGGCCGAAGATGATCACACCGCCGGGTTGTACCGCAGTGACCAGATCGCGCGTTTCCTGGTCGAGCTCCGTGCCCGGAAGTCCGATGAATAAGAATTGTCCGATTTGTTGTTCGAGTGGAAGCGAATGAAATTTTTCAGGTAACATTTTGATTGGAAAAGTTTGGAAGTGCGCTAGTTTTGATTTCTCTGTGCAGCCTCTGTGTTCTCTGTGTCTCCGTGGTTATCAATTCGCTGGGAAAATCACCACCGAGACACAGAGAACACAGAGGCTGCACAGAGCAGCAATCAAAGTAGAGCACGCCAAAAGTTTAGCACACTTGAACTATTTGCTTGGTAACACGAGTCGAACAGATGTATAAACGTCGGCGATGCCACGCGAAATCACCGACCGGGGTCGCGTCGTTGAAGCCGTCCAGAATCTCGCTCTTACCGCTGAACTCTTCGAAGAACAAAACGGTAAACAGAAATACGCCGGCGATCTCGAAGTAATTCTGCAAGGACGCGATTATGGCAACGGCAAACGTGTTGGACCTTACGTCAAGCTGCTTACTTACGATGGCGGCGAGGAGATCATGCGCGAAGGCGAGTGGGGTGGAAACACTTTCTACATCGCGGTCGAAGGTGCGCTTGATGTTTACGTCGGAACAAATGGCAGCCGCAGAAAAGTCAATGTGCTCGAGCCCGGCGTGTGTTTTGGTGAGATGGCTTTGCTCGCTGGCATCGAACGAAACGCTACCGTCGCCGTACCTGCCGATCGATCCGCCGTTGTCCTTGAAGTAACGCGGCCCGCATTGCGTCTGCTGCGAAAGCTTCCGAAGTTTGGTCAGATTCTTGACGAGACATATCGCACGCACGGGTTTGCGCGCGTGCTTGAAGACCTCACTCGCTTCACGGACCAGCCGCTGAGCCAGGAGCTCATGAACGCGCTCAAACAATCAGCGCGCTTCATGGTCTACGGCAAGAATCACATTCTCTGCAAAGAACGCGATCCGATCGATCGCGTGATCTTGATGAAGACCGGTTGGCTGCGACGTGCGCGCGGGATTCGGTTTGACGCCGCGGCGCCCGGAGTCGTAATGAGCATGGACGAGGGCATCGGCGTGGACTTCCTCGGCGCCGGTAACTGTCTCGGGCTCCAAGGCGTGAATGAAACAGCAAAGTGGAAATACAGCGCGAGTCTCATGGCCCGAACCGAAGTGCTCGAAATCTCGTTGACTACGTTTCCCTCGGATACCGCACTTCGTCAACAACTCTTAGCGGTGTTGTCGGGCTTCTCGAATGCCGGCGACGCTTCGCCGCGCACACTCGAAGCCGTTCCAGACATCAACGTGCTCAAGGCAGCCGAAGAAACAATCGCGACAGGCATCATCGACGGCCGCAACGTGCTCGTGATGGACATGGACCTTTGCGTCCGTTGCGGCAATTGTTCGCTGGCGTGTCACAAGGTACACGGACAATCGCGTCTCTTGCGTCGCGGGATTCAAATAGAGCGACCCGTCGCGATTGGCAAGAAGCGGTTGCAACACGCACTCGTGCCGCAGGTTTGTATGCACTGCGCCGATCCGGAATGTATGACTGGTTGTCCGACGGGTTCGATCTTTCGCGCTCCGTTGGGCCATGTGGAAATCGATCGCGTGACGTGCATTGGTTGTTTCGATTGTGCGACGCAGTGTCCATACGACGCGATCTCGATGGTGCCGCGTGAATCAGTGCCGGCGAACAGGGGTGGGTTCGTTTCGAAACTCGCGCGTGTTTTCAGTTTTCGCATTGCTGAACCGGCTGCTCCGGCTGGTGACGATGTGGTGGCGATCAAGTGCAACCTGTGCGAAGACACGTCGTTGAATCCTCCGGGCGCGCGCCGTCAGGCTTATTCGTGCGAAGAGAACTGTCCGACCGGCGCGCTGGTGCGCGTGAATCCGGTTGAATACTTCGACGAAGTCAAAACGGCTCGCGATTTTGTGTTTCGCGATCAGACGCACGCTTTTGGCCGCAACATTCACAAAAGCGATCCACTGGCGCGTGTGTGGCACATTGCCGGTATTGTGCTCACTTTGCTTGCGATTGCGGGTGTTGTTTGGGGATTGGCGCGGTACGGCTACGACGATGTTTTGACAGGCGCGTGGTTAACGATGCGCTGGCTGACCGGGATTGTCGGACTCGGCGGCGTTGCGGTCGTGATGACGTACCCGTTTCGCAAACAAGTTTATCGACGGCGCGTGGGTGCATTGCGGTATTGGATGCTGGTCCATGTTTACGCCGGTGTGATCGCGGGTGTGGTTCTGCTGCTGCATTCGGGTTCGCGTCTCGGTGGGCTGCTGACTTCGTTGTTGTACGTGGTGTTCGATCTCGTGCTGTTGTCAGGCGTTGTGGGCGTGATTGCTTACATCGTGGCGCCGCGGATCATGACGCGAATCGAGGGCGAGCCGCTGCTGGTTGAGGATCTCGAAGCACGCCGCGACGAACTACAGAAACAGGCTGCGGCGATTCTCGAACAGAGCGAAGGTTGGTTGAAAGACGAGATTCGAGAGCGGGTCTATCCGCGTTACGCGTCTTTTGGTTTTCTGTGGCGGCAACTTTCGCGGCGTGAGGAACTGAAACGGCTGCTCGCGCAGGCGCGTGAGGAATTCAAGTCGCACACGACGCGAACGGCAACGCCCGAAGAAAGGGAGTTGTTGCTGTCGGCGGTTGAAACTGCGGTTACCCGGCGGCGCGTGGATGCCTTGTTGTTGCTTCATCGAACGCTGCGTTCGTGGATTCC
>DATNJO010000129.1:0-3673 GCA_035603895.1 Pyrinomonadaceae bacterium | reverse complement strand
CCGCGCCGGGAAAGCGGCCCGCCATTCCGATGATCGCGATTTCGGATTCAGCCCGCTGGGCGGTTCGTCTAATGTCAGCTCGCTGTCGCGCCTGCACCAGCCACTCTTCAGCATCACTCGTTCGTGAATCCCCAAGATGTTCCGCCAGCAAAGCGATCGTCGGGTACTTGAACAAGTCAATCGCCGACAACTGCAATCCCAGTTCGTCGCGCAACCTGCCATGTACCTGGATCAGCAAGAGCGAATGGCCGCCGAGGTCGAAAAAGTTATCGTTGAGACCGACTTGTTCGACATTCAACACTTCACGCCAGATCTGTGCCTGGCGTCGCTCCAGCTCACTGCGCGGCGCCGCGTAAGGAAGCGCCACGTCGCGCCGGCCCACACCCGGTTCCGGCAGACTGCCACGATCGATCTTTCCACTTGGAGTGCGCGGCAACCGGTCCAACCTGACAAAAGTCTTCGGCACCATGTAGTCCGGCAGACGCTCAAGCAAGTAACTGCGCAACACCGCCGTTTCTACTTCGCCTTTGAGCGGCACGATGTAGGTCACCAGCGGTTTATCACGCGTGTGCTCCTCGCCTAAGACCGTCACACATTCCGAAATTGCCGGGTGCGAGCCGAGCGCCGTATCGATCTCTCCCAACTCGATGCGAAAACCTCTTACCTTAACTTGATGATCGATCCGACCCAGAAACTCGATCGCGCCATCAACCAGATAGCGGGCCAGATCGCCAGTGCGATAAACCCTGGCGCCGGGTTCTGAACCGAACGGACTGGGAATGAACTTTTCCGCCGTCAGGTGAGGTCGACGCCAGTAGCCGCGACCCAGATTCGCGCCGCCTATGTACAACTCACCAGCAACACCCACCGGCACCTCGCGCAGTTCTTCGTCCAGCAAGTGAATCGTCGTATTTGGCAGTGGCCGTCCGATCGGCACGCTGCGGCGCTCGCTGTCCTTCTCGCAGACCCACCACGTCACGTCGATAGTTGCTTCCGTTGGCCCATAGATATTGTGCAGCTCCACGGTCGGGAACTGCTTGAAGAAGTCTCTCTGCACGTGCAGCGGCATTGCTTCGCCACCACAGAAGACATACTTGAGCGACTCACAGCTCGCGGGCTTCCGGTTCGCCAGGAACATTTGCAACGCGGAGGGGACGAAGAAAACGACCGTGATCTGATGTTTGTCGATGAGGTTGGTGAGATAGTCGGTGTCGAGGTCGGCTTGATCTTTGGCCAATACCAGCCGCGCGCCGACCATCAGCGGCCGGAAGAATTCCCAAACAGAGATATCGAAACTGAACGGCGACTTTTGCAGCACCGCATCGTTCGCGCTCAACGGCTGGACGTCCTGAATCCACCGCATCTGATTGGTCAGTCCGCCGTGTGGAATCATCACGCCTTTGGGAGTGCCGGTTGAACCGGACGTGTAGATCATGTACGCGAGATTAGCGGCGGTGACTTCGCAGTCGAAGTTTGAATCACTTTCCAACGCGATGTCAGCCCACTGCTCATCGAGGCGGATTACCTGTACGCCGCTTTGAGCATCTGTGACTTGCGTCACGAGGTCGATGAGTTTTGCTTGCGTCAGAATCAGGCCGGTGCCCGAGTCTTGCAGCATGTAGCGCAAGCGCGCCGCCGGATAGCCGGCGTCAAGCGGCACATAAGCTCCACCTGCTTTGAGGATTCCTAACAGCGCCACGACCATCTCTATCGAGCGTTGCATCAAGATCGCCACCAGCACTTCCGGTCCCACTCCGCGCTGCTTCAGGTAACGCGCCAGTTGATTCGCGCGGCGGTTCAGCTCCTCATAAGTCAATCGTCGCTCTCCAAAGCAGACGGCGATTGTTTTCGGCGTGCGCTCGGCTTGTCGCTCGATTACTTCGTGAACAGTTGCGAGCGGGTATTCGATGGACGTGCTGTTCCACTCCGAGATTTGTCTGCGCTCCTCAACGGTCAGCATTGGTATGGCTCTCACTCGCTGGTCCGGCGTCGCGCAGACTCCTTTCAACAACTCTTGCAAGTGGGCCAGCATTCGCTTGATGGTTTGGTCCGCAAACAGATCGGTGCTGTATTCCAGGCGGCCCCAAATGCCTTCATCGGAATCCACCAGCACGAGTGAGATATCGAACTGTGAATGACCTCTGTCAAGCTCGATCGAGGTCAACTTCAGACCGGTCACCTCCCAGGGATGCAGGCGGACGTTCTGAAACGCAAAGGCAACCTGGAATAACGGTGAGTGGCGGAGATTTCGTTCCGGCGCCAGTTCTTCCACCACTCTCTCAAACGGGACGTCATGATGAGAAAACGCCCCGAGCGACGCTTCACGTACTTGCTTGAGAAAGTCGGAGAACCTCGGGTTGCCTGATAGATCTGTGCGAATCGCTACGGTATTTACGAAAAACCCAATCAGCTTCTCGACATCGGGGCCTTTGCGATTAACGACCGGCGATCCGACCACAATATCTGTCTGGTGGCTGTAGCGATGCAGCAGCACTTTGAAAACCGCGAGCAAAGTCATGAACAACGTCACGCTTTGCCGGCGACTCAACTCGATCAACGCATCGCTCAATTCCCTGCCGAGCTGCAAAGAGACTCTCGTACCCGCAAAGGTCTGTACGGGCGGTCGAACATGATCCGCCGGCAGATCCAACAGCACCGGCGCACCGGCGAGGTTCTCTTTCCAGTACGCGAGCTGCCGTTCGAGCACTTCGCCTTGCAACCATTCTCTTTGCCAGACAGCGAAGTCGGCATATTGGATCGGCAACTCCGCCAGCGGTGAAGCCTGCCCGGCGGAGAAAGCCTTGTAGGTCTCCATGATCTCTTTCACGAACACCGTGAATGACCACACATCGGTCACGATGTGGTGCAAGATAAACAACAGGACGTGATCCGTTTCTGACAGTCGCAGCAACCGCATACGCCACAGCGGCGCCCGCGATAAATCGAACGGTTGTTGCGCATCCTGATTGCCGAGCCGCCGTGCTTCCGGCTCCCGTTCATCGGCCGGCAGATGACTGAGATCCAACAACGGCAGCGCAAAGTGAGCAGCGGGCTCGACAATTTGCACTGGTCCTTCGGCCGCGGTCGCGAAACGTGTGCGCAGTAATTCGTGACGCCGCACGATCTCATTAAACACCCGCTCCAGAATCGCCACGTCCAGCTTGCCGAGAAAACGCATCGGCGTCGGAACGTTGTAAGCAGGGTTTCCTGGTTGTAGTTTGTCGAGAATCCACAACCGCTGTTGTCCAAACGACTGCGGACTGACGTTGCTGCGCTGCCGTCGCAGCCTGATCTTTCCTTCGCTAGTCTCGGGCGTTGCGTCCTTGCCCTTCAGGCGCTGTCGCAGTGCTTCGAGCTGTGCTGGAGAAAGCTGCGCTATGCGTTGTGATAAGTCACTCATCGGATTATTCCTGTTGTCTGTTGTCGACCATCAGCACGACGCCGCGCGCGCAGACCAGTGCAATAGCGTTGTTGTTCTGCTCCGGCCACAGCGGCGGAACTCGACGCTTGGCAAAACCACGAATTATGCTAATTGCGCCTCGAGTTCGTCGGTGAAATCCGACAGGAGCTGAGCAGCACCTTCAACAAAAAAGAAATGATTTCCAGGATACAGTCGCGTACTTACGCCCGCAGTCGTGTGCTGACGCCATTCATCCAGATGGTTTAATTCCAC
>DATNJO010000128.1:0-3282 GCA_035603895.1 Pyrinomonadaceae bacterium | reverse complement strand
ATCGAATTACCGGATATAAGATCCGTGGCTTCAATCCGTGCTTTATCTCCCTTCTCAAAACTGATTAGCAACAGGTCTGTGCCGGGGACAGGCGCAACGTCCGTTTCATCAAGCTCAACATCTTTGCGGCGCCACAGTTCTTCTCCGGTTGCGCTGTTGATGGCGTAGAGCGACTTTTCCGTTCCTACAACGAGAACGCCGAGTTCAGTTGGTTGATAGAAACGTACGTCTTTATCAAGCTTCGCTGTCCATTGCGCGAAAACCGGTACAGGGATTAAGACAAGGATAAACAGCAATACGCGGGTGAATCTCATGCGACTAGGATAACTCAAATCTGATATGCTTTGGCGCGAATGAATTGCCCTCCGCGACTGAAAAAGAACGTAACGCGCGTATGTGTCTTGCTAGCCGTGCTGCTCATCGCGGCGATGTCCCTGTGTGCGCAGTCGCTCGATCCGAACACGCCCGCGCCCGTGCGCAGCAACAGCGTTACGGGACGCATTGCCGCGCGCGATCTGGGCGACGCACGGTTAACAGATCACTATTTCGCGTTCACCGGCACGCCCGGGGATCTGCTGATCTCCGTGCAGAGTATGAATCTCAACGGCGATATCGACGTGTTCACTGCTGGCACACTGCGGCCGCTGCTAAAACTCACGCTCTACGCCGAAACCTCCGCGCCGACCACGAAAGGCATCTATCTACGCAAACGGGAAAATTTGATCCTGCGCGTCGAAGCACGCAGTCCGAACGACGATGAGGGAACGTATCGTTTGTCGTTTAGTGGTTCGTTTGAACCGATAGTTGGTGGACCGGATATCGCAGAAACAGAAACACCCGCACAGCCGACAGAAACAACGGCCGGTGGGCGCAAGACGAAACGCGTTTCGTCAGTGGGCGCGAGGATCGCAGAACCCGAACCGCCCGTGACGGCAGTCGCCGCAACACCGACACCGGAACCAACTCCGGAGCCTACGCCCGAGGCGAAACCTGTTGAGACGCCAAAGTCTGCAGAGGAAAAACCGGCTGAAACTACAGAAACCGTTCGGCCCGCGCCGCGAAACACTCGCGGACGAAGACCACCCGCACGCAGAACAACGCCACGCAACACAGAAACCGCCCGCACGCCAACCGAACAACCAAGTGCGACGGCGAGACCGGAACCAACAACGCCGGAACCAAAGCCCGAACCTCCTCCTGAAACCGGACCACGGCTCGTGATCGAGACCAACGATGGAACGCTGATCAATCGACCAATGAGCGGCGTCAAACGTGTGACTGTAGAAAGAGGTCAGGTCGTGGTGGTCGGGAACGACGGGAAGATCGATCGCTTCCTATTGGCGAACGTGGTACGAGTCTCTATTGCTCCCTAAGAGGCGCCCCTTAAAAAATCTGCGTAATCTGTGGATTACTTCTTCAGCCCGTCGAGCTTCTGTTTGAACTGTGGCAGATCCTCGCTAGTCGGATCGACTTTTTCAAGCTGCGCGATCGCTTCTTCAGCAGCCTTTGCGTCGCCTTTTCCTAACGTCGCCGCAGCCAAACCCGCGAGCACTCGCACATCATCCGACTTCATCTTGAGAGCAACGCGATACCACTTCTCAGCCTGATCGTAGTGACCGGCGTCGAGGTTAACGACTCCCAGAACTGCGACGGTTTCATAATCCGACGGTTTGAGTTGATTCGCTTTTAGTAAAAACTCAATTGCCTGATCGTAGCGTTGAATCTGGTAGTAAAGCTCGGCGGCCTTGATCTGCGCGTCGAAGTTCGTCGGTTCTTTACGCGCCTTCTCGATTTGGGCCATGACTGCTTCGCGCTGCGCCGCGGGATCGCCCGCGTTCTGCGCGCCAACCGGCGGATGATCGGCGGGAAGGTTCTGCGCGGCTGTCTGCGTTTGGGCCATTTTCTGACTCATGGAACTGGCAAAGATGAACCCCACGATGAAGCCCAGGAGTAATCCGATAACCGCAAAAAGTAAGTTTTCTCTGTTCATTTATTTTGTTTGGCCCTGGCGTCGTCGATGCGCGACTGAAGCGTTTTCGCGATCTCAGCGTCCGCGGGCATTTGCTTCATTATGCGTTGCCAGTAGTCGATGGCCTTCTGATAATCCTTCTTGTCAAACGCTGCGTTGGCCGCAAGCCCAAGAGCCCGTGGGTTGTTCGGATCGATCTTCAACGCGTGTTCGATCAGCTCCATCGGCTTGCCTTCGAGTTTACGGCCGCTTGCCATGGCCACGGCGAAGGCGTATTCAGCCCACAGGTCGGCGTCGTTTGGAGTCAACTCACTGAGTTTGGCGTATGCGCCTGCAGCTTCACCCCAGCGGCCCATCTCAGTGTACGAACGTGCCAGCATAGACCAGCCCTGCACATCCGAAGGATTCGACTGGAGACGTTTCGCAAGCGCCGCGACGCTTGCTTCGATCTGCTCCTGCGAGCGTTGTCCGCCAGAAGCCATTGGAGGGGTTGACGGCATGTTCGCGATCGTTGGCGCTGCTGTGCCGGTTACGGCTGCTGGAGTGCCGACGCGCAAATAAAAGATCACGGCAACCAGGGCGAGTCCGATGCCGAGCATGTACGCGTGTTTGCGGGCGTCAGCAGAAATCTTAACCGGCTTGGCCGCGGTTTTTTCCGTGGTTGTGTCTTCAAGTAAACGGCGTTCGATGTCGTCGCGATCCTGCGTGTACTGTTCCTCGCTAACGATGCCGTTGCGCAGATCGTCTTCGAGCTCTGCAAGTTGATCTCGATAGATGGCGATATTGCCGTTGCGCCGGGCTGTCTCTTCCGTCGCCTTTGAGGCTGCCGCCTGTAGCGCGGGCGGCAAGACAAATAGCAGAGCGCCAACCAGCATCGCGAGACAAATTACCCAGAAGAGAATCACGCCGTCTCCTTTCTTGAAACGGAGCGCAACATCTCTTCCGCACGCTTACGTTCGTCGGCGGTAAGCGGCCGGTCGGCGATTAGATCGCGTCGTTGTTTGATGTAATAGAAAAGCACGGCGAGTCCGGCCAGCAAGAGCAGGAAAGGTCCAAACCAGAGCAGGTAAGTGGTCGGCGTGACTTGCGGCTTGTAGAGAATGAATTGGCCGTAACGATCGGTCAGAAACGCGATGATCTCTTTGTCGCTCTTACCGGCTTTCATCTGCTCGCGAATTTCATCACGCAGGTCTTCAGCCAGATCCGCGCGTGAGTCAGCGAGTGTTTCGTTTTGGCAAACGAGGCAACGCAACTCTTGCGAGAGTTTGTGGAGTCGTTCTTCGAGTGCGGCATCGCCTTTAACAGGTTCCGGC
>DATNJO010000127.1:0-2751 GCA_035603895.1 Pyrinomonadaceae bacterium | reverse complement strand
ACGCCAAACCCAATCAACCAACTCAAGAAAGAGCTGCCGGAAGTTTACGAACAGTTCGCTTCGATCACAGACCTGCTCGAAAAGCATTACGGCGATATGCAGGACTGCGAGTTTACGATCGAGCGCGGCAAGCTCTGGATGCTGCAAACGCGCACCGGCAAACGTAGCGGCGCCGCAGCCGTACGCGTTGCGTGCGAGATGGTTTACGAAAAACTGATCGACAAGCAAACCGCCGTCCAACGCGTCACGCCGCAGCAGCTCGATCAACTGTTGCATCCCACTGTCGATCCAAAAACAAACGCGACCGTGCTCGCGACCGGTTTGCCGGCGAGTCCGGGCGCGGCGCAGGGACAGGTCGTGTTCAGTCCTGACGAAGCCGAAGAGATGGCGCGTGAAGGCGCGCGCGTGGTGCTCGTGCGTATGGAAACGAGCCCGGATGATTTTCACGGGATGGTTGCTGCGCAAGCGATCGTTACGGCGCGTGGCGGCATGACGAGTCACGCGGCGGTCGTCGCGCGCGGCATGGGCAAGACCTGCGTCAGCGGCGCGCAGGCCCTCAACATCGACTACGGCCAGCAGCAGTTCACGGTTGACGGCACTGTTGTGACGAAAGGCGACTGGATCACTGTTGACGGTTCGACCGGCCGCGTGTTCTTGGGCCAAGTGCCGACGATTCAGCCCACGCTCGACAACGATTTTTACAAGCTAATGTCGTGGGCCGATAAGTTTCGCAAGCTCCGTGTCCGTGCGAACGCTGACACGCCGCTCGACGCGAAGACCGCGCGGCAGTTTGGCGCCGAGGGCATCGGTCTTTGCCGTACCGAGCACATGTTTTTTGGAGACAAACGGCTCGCGGCCATGCGCGAGATGATTTTGTCAGACGGCGTGGGCGCTCGTGAAAAGGCACTGGACAAGCTGTTGCCGCTGCAACGCGGTGACTTCATCGGTATTTTTCGCGAGATGGTCGGATTGCCGGTAACGATCCGTCTGCTCGATCCTCCGTTACACGAGTTTTTGCCGAATGCAGAAGAGCTGAGCAGCGAACTCGCAGAGTTGAAAATGAAGTTGAAGGGAGCAGGCTCGCTGACTGAGATGGACCAGGTGCTCGACGAGATCGATCACAAGCGCGCGCTCCTGCGACAGGTGAACAGGATTCGCGAAGCCAATCCGATGCTCGGTTTTCGCGGTTGCCGCCTGGGGCTTTTGTTTCCTGAAGTTACGCGCATGCAGTGCCGTGCAATTTTCGAAGCCGCGTGCAAAGTGCAGGGTGAACGTCAGAAAGTCGAGCTCGAGATCATGGTGCCGCTCGTGTCGCTGAGCGAAGAGTTGCGGCAACAGAAAGAGTTGATCGACGAAGTCGCTCGGCAAGTGATGGGCGAGCACGGAATGACGATCGACTATCTCGTGGGAACGATGATCGAATTGCCACGGGCCGCGTTGATGGCCGATCGGATTGCGGCGCACGCGCAGTTCTTCTCGTTTGGCACAAACGACCTCACGCAGACCACGTTTGGTTTGAGTCGCGACGACTCCAGCCGGTTCCTGCCAAACTACATCGAACGCAAGATCATGGCTGACGATCCATTTCAGGTTCTCGATCGCGATGGTGTGGGCCAGTTGGTTCAACTCGGCACCGAACGCGGCCGCAGTGTAAAGCCGGGTTTGAAAGTCGGAATTTGCGGCGAACACGGCGGCGACCCACAGTCGATCGCGTTCTGTAATGAGATCGGCCTGGATTACGTGAGTTGTTCGCCCTTCCGCGTGCCGGTTGCACGTTTGGCCGCGGCGCAAGCTGCGTTGACTCCGGTGCAAGCCGACGTGTGAGTTCTTGAATGTCAAAGGATCTGCGGCAGCTCCTCGAACGAATTCAGCTCCGGCTCGATGAGAGTTTTGTCGGCATTGGGTCGGAGGTCGCAGATCTTCCCGCGGCGGATCTCGCCGAGTTGCTCAATCAACTTCGTCTCAATGAAGCAGCCGCGATCGTCTCGATGCTGCCGTTGGCGCGCTGCATCGAATTATTTGACCAGCCCACAATGCGGCGCCGAGCCGCGATTCTCGAACACCTGGAACCTTCACGCGCGGCCGCGATTCTCGAAGAAACATCTGCTGACGAACGTACCGACGTGATTCAGAAGATGGGTCTGCACGAACGTCATCGCTTGTTACCGAAGTTCAGTCCGGAAGTGCGCACGGAACTCGAAGACCTGTTGCAGTATCCGGATCACACTGCGGGCGGCATCATGACGACGGAGTTTGTGCGGCTCGATCCGAAGATGAACGTGGGCGAGGCGCTGAAGCACATCCGTTCCGTCGCACAGGAAAAAGAATCGATCTACGCGTGCTACATCATGGAACCGGAGACCGATCGATTGCTCGGCGCGGTGTCGTTGCGCGACCTCGTGATGTCGGAGCTCGATTGTCCGTTGACGAAAGTGATGCGGCACAAACCGGTGACGGTTAACGTGCTTGACGATCAGGAAGAGGTCGCGAAGAGGATCGGAAAGTACAACCTGCTCGCGGTGCCGGTTATCGAGCAGGACGGCAGTGTCGTCGGCTTTGTGACTGTTGACGACGTGATCGACGTGCTGATCGAAGAGCAAACCGAAGACATCCTGCACATGGCGGCGGTCGCGCCGGGCGCAATGGACAAACCCTATTTTGATAATCCGATCTTCCGCGTGGTGCGCAAGCGGATCGGCTGGCTGTTGTTGCTGTTTGTCGCTGGAACTTTGACGAGCGCCGTGTTGCACC
>DATNJO010000126.1:0-4224 GCA_035603895.1 Pyrinomonadaceae bacterium | reverse complement strand
GTTGCGCAAACGGGGTATCCCTCGATCATCCGCCCATCATTCACGCTTGGCGGAACCGGCGGCGGCACTGCCTATAACCCGGAAGAGTTTGAAGAGATTATTCGCGGTGGTCTCGCGGCGTCGCCGATTCACGAAGTGTTGATTGAAGAGTCGATACTCGGTTGGAAAGAGTTTGAGCTCGAAGTGATGCGCGATCTGGCCGACAACGTCGTGATCATCTGCTCGATCGAGAATTTCGATCCGATGGGTGTTCACACCGGCGACTCAATCACAGTCGCACCGGCGCAAACGTTGAGCGACCGCGAATATCAGAAGCTACGCGACATGGCGATCGCCATCATCCGCAAAGTCGGTGTCGAAACTGGTGGCTCAAACATCCAGTTCGCAGTTAACCCGGAAGACGGCGACATCAGGATCATCGAGATGAATCCACGTGTTTCGCGGTCGTCGGCTCTGGCTTCGAAAGCGACCGGGTTTCCGATCGCCAAGATCGCGGCGAAGCTCGCCGTTGGTTACACGCTCGATGAAATCCCGAACGACATCACACGCAAGACTCCGGCGTCGTTTGAACCGACGATCGATTACGTCGTCGCAAAGATTCCGAAGTGGAACTTCGAGAAGTTTGCCGAAGCGAAGGACGAGTTGGGCACGCAGATGAAATCGGTCGGCGAAGTGATGGCAATCGGCCGCACGTTCAAAGAAGCACTGTTCAAAGGTTTGCGTTCGCTGGAAGCGGTGAATCCGCTTCGTCTCGAAGACGTGCCGCTCAACGAACTCGAGCGAAAACTGGCGCGGCCAAACTCGCAGCGCTTCTCTTACGTTTCGCACGCCATCAGCCAGGGCATGCCGCTGTCGGAGATCTATCGTCTCTCGCGTATCGATCCGTGGTTCCTGGACCAGCTCGCGTCGGTGATGGAAACACAGGAATTGGTGGAAGGCTGCGAACTGGAAGAAATCTCTGCTTCGACGATTGTTTCCTTCAAGGAGACGGGACTTTCCGATCGCCGCCTGGCTTATCTGACCGGACGCACCGAAGAAGAAGCACGCGCTTATCGAAAGAGTTTCGGTATCGCGCCGGTGTACAAACGCGTGGATACCTGCGGCGCGGAGTTTGAATCCTACACACCCTATCTCTATTCAACCTACGAATCGGAAGATGAAGCGGCGCCGACTGACGCACGCAAGATCATGATTCTCGGTTCGGGGCCCAATCGCATCGGGCAGGGAATCGAGTTTGATTATTGCTGCTGCCACGCAGCGTTCGCACTGCACGAAGCGGGTTACGAAACGATCATGGTCAACTGCAACCCGGAAACGGTTTCGACTGACTACGACACTTCCGATCGCCTTTACTTCGAACCACTAACGTTCGAAGACGTGATGAATATCGTCGACGTTGAGAAACCGCACGGCGTCATCGTGCAGTTTGGTGGCCAAACACCGCTTAACCTGGCGATGCCGTTGCATCGCGCCGGCGTTCCGATCATCGGCACGTCTCCAGATTCAATCGATCTGGCCGAGGATCGTGAACGCTTCGGCGCGTTGCTCAACAAACTCGGTATTCCGCAGCCTGAAAACGGCATGGCGATGACGATCGCGGAAGCGCGTGAAGTAGCGACACGTCTCGGTTATCCGGTGCTGGTGCGGCCGAGTTATGTACTCGGCGGGCGTGCAATGGCGATCGTTTATGACGAAGAAAGTCTGGACCAGTGTGTACACACCGCGTTTGGCATCAGCCTCGATCGCCCGGTGCTGATCGACAAGTTTTTGGAACAGGCGGTGGAATTCGACGTCGATGCACTCGCGGACGATACCAATTGTGTCATTGCCGGCATTCAGGAACACATCGAAGAAGCCGGCATTCACTCAGGCGACTCGTCGTGCGTTTTACCGACTGTACGCACCGATCCCGAGCACATCGAGACAATGCGACTCTACACGCGCAAGCTGGCCCAGGCGCTTTCGGTGCGCGGTTTGATGAACGTGCAGTTTGCACTCAAGGACCA
Organism: Pyrinomonadaceae bacterium; assembly: GCA_035603895.1. Lineage (GTDB taxonomy): Bacteria > Acidobacteriota > Blastocatellia > Pyrinomonadales > Pyrinomonadaceae > PSRF01. Next base: position 2,218 of record DATNJO010000126.1, on the reverse strand, counting down.
TCGCGTGTACGTGCTCGAAGTAAATCCACGAGCATCACGAACCGTGCCGTTTGTTTCCAAAGCCACTGGTGTTCCGCTCGCGCGGATTGCTTCGCTGGTGATGGCCGGTGCGGCTCTTAAAAATTTCAACTTGCCTGACGAGCTGACAGTGTCGCGTTACTTCGTCAAATCGCCGGTGTTTCCGTTTGGAAAGTTCCCGGAAGTCGATCCGGTATTGGGACCGGAAATGCATTCGACGGGGGAAGTGATGGGCATCGGCGACACCTTTGGCGAAGCTTATGGAAAGGCAATGACCGCTGCCGGACTGACACTGCCTACCAGCGGTACAGCTTTCATCAGCGTCAATCACAACGACAAAGGTCAGGCAGTAATACTCGCGCGCAGGCTGGTCCGTTTGGGATTCAAGCTGATGGCGACCCAGGGAACAGCATCACGGCTGCGCGAAGTCGGGCTTGAAGTTGAAGAAGTGTTCAAAGTAAATGAAGGCCGTCCGAACATTGTGGACCACATCAAGCAACGCGAGGTGGCATTAATCATCAACACGCCGCTCGGTCGCGTCTCACATCGTGACGAACAAGAGATTCGTCAGGCCGCTCTTCAGTACAACATCCCCTGTGTCACAACCATGACGGGCGCGCGCGCAATTGTTGAGGCTCTCGGCGCCCAAAACATCAATCAACTGACCGTGCATTCACTTCAGGAGTTGCACGCATTGCGTAGCCTCGCGGCCGCTTAACCCGTCCGGCGTCTCAGTAATACCTACATCAATAATTGTTCCTCCCACGGTCCATTAATGATCAAAGGAGCAGCCTCATGGATCTCGTGAATATCAGTAGGCCTCGTTACATAAACAAGCTCGATCAGGTGCAGGGATTGAGCGATCAAGAGCGACAGCAACTTCAGCCAGTCGCTGAGAAATTTGCTTTCCGCACTAACGATTATTACCAGTCGCTAATCGATTGGAACGATCCTGAGGATCCCATCAGGCGAATTGTAATGCCCGATTTTCAGGAACTCGACGAATTCGGAGAGATGGATGCCTCCGCCGAGTACTCTTACACCGTACGCAAAGGTCTCGAACACAAGTACGGCGACACAGCTTTGCTGCTGGTCAATAACGTGTGTGGCGCTTACTGCCGTTTCTGTTTTCGTAAGCGACTCTTCACCGACGGCAACGATGAGGTGACCAACGATATTAGCGACGCAGTTGCTTATATCCAGGAACATACCGAGATCAATAACGTGCTGCTCTCGGGTGGCGACCCCTTGATCATGTCGACCGGCAAGTTGTCCAAGATCATCAAACAACTACGCGACATAGAGCACGTGCGGATCATTCGCATCGGCACGAAGATGACGGCCTTCGATCCTTATCGCATTCTCAACGATCCGTCGCTGCTCGAGATGATGAGTGAATACAGTCTGCCGGATCGAAAGATCTTCGTGATGGCCCACTTCAATCATCCGCGCGAGCTGACCGAACCGGCTCTGAAGGGTTTGCAGTTGTTACAGAAGGCCGGCGCGATCACCGTGAATCAATCGCCGCTCATCCGCGGCGTCAACGACAAACCGGAAATCATTGCCGAACTTTTCGGCAGGCTGTCGTTCAACGGTGTCGTGCCTTACTACCTGTTCATCTGCCGTCCCACCTCCGGCAACGAGCCGTACATGGTGCCGGTTGAAACAGGGCTTCAGATATTTGAAGAGGCGCGTCGCCGTCTGGCCGGGTTGGCCAAGCAGGCGCGGCTCTGCATGTCTCATCGCACCGGTAAAGTCGAGGTGGTCGGCAAGATGGAAAACAAGATCGTCTTCCGCTATCACCGCGCTCCGGATCCGCTCAACTGCGGACGCGTGATGCTCTTCGACAGCAATCCAAAGGCCGGTTGGCTCGACGACTACATGCCGTCCCAAACGGTTGCCAATCTGGAATTACATCCTCAGGTCCAAACCGTTACCGCGTGAACGTTCAATTAAAGGAGCAGTATGAATCAGTCAACATTTACCAGGAAGTCTGAGCTCGAATGTCTGGTCCTCGGACATTACGATCTCGGATTCGATTTCCACGAGAAGCAACAGCGATCGAGAGGACTCAATTCGGGCGAGTATCGCAACCTCCGAATGGATTTCATTACCCTCGATGGAAAGAAGCTGCCGTATTTGAACGTGCTCAACGAACTCACCGGCCAACGGTTGCACTGGACCGAGATGACGCAGGTCG
>DATNJO010000125.1:0-5982 GCA_035603895.1 Pyrinomonadaceae bacterium | reverse complement strand
GGTTCGAAGCTGATCAGGGGGTAACTCTCGGAGGTCGGCTGGCGAGTTAATACTCTCAAGAATGCTCATCGTGGCCGCATTGTACCTTTTACTTATCCGTTTTTAATCCTCTACCATCTACTTGACGACACAAAGTACTCTACAATTAACAGATCGTCAATCTAAATCTTTCGTTTCAAACGCAGAACCGCGATCTCCGGGCGCACGCCAAGCCGCACCGGCAGACCGATCACGCCCGTGCCGCTCGAGACGTAAAGCTGCGTCTCGCCGCGGTGAAAAAGCCCGCGATCGTACTTCAGGTCTTTAGTCGCTAAACGTGCCGGCGCGCCAAGAATCGGGAGCCGCACTTGGCCGCCGTGCGTGTGGCCGCTGAGAATCAACGCGACGTTTTTAGTCTGATCGAAGTCGAGCACGCTGGGTTGGTGCGAGAGCAGGATCGTCGGCGTCGACGGTTTCAAACCGCTGAACGCGCGCGTCCAGTCAGTTGCGTTCCACGTCCAGTCGTCGATGCCTGAAAGCTGAAGTGAATCCGGACCGCGTTGCAACGTCGTGTGTGCATTATCGAGAACTGCGATGTGCTGCCGGCGCAAAGCGCGCGTGGTTAGTTCCGGATCCGTGTAGTGATCGTGATTGCCGAGCACCGCCCACACGCCTTCTGGTGCGTTCAATGGCGCGAGTGCTTCGGCGCACGGCTCGATGAAGCGCCGGTACGAGGTCGTGTAATCGCCCGTGAGCACAAACATGTCCGGCTTGGTCTCCTGGGCCAACTCGACCACGTGTCTCACTTTATTGATGCCCAGAATGCGGCTGTGATGAATGTCGGTCAGTTGCGTGATGCGAAAGTTTTCGAAGCGCTCCGGCAGGTCGCGAATGAAGACGTCGGTTTCGGAAATCCAGTAATGAAAAGGCTCGATCAAACTCGCGTAAGCCGAGGTGGCAGCGACGGCCATCAAAGGCGCGGCCACCAATCCGTTGAGGAAGCGGCGGCGAGTCGGGGCAAATTCAGACACATGCCGATTCTACCTTACCTTGACAATACGCGGATGCCGACTAGAATTGGTCTTCGCCGATTCCGGCACGGAGATGTGGCCGAGTGGCTGAAGGCGGCGGTTTGCTAAACCGTTAAGGGTCAAAAGCCCTTCACAGGTTCGAATCCTGTCATCTCCGCCAGAAATATTAGCCACAAAGAAGCACAAAATGCACAAATGAGTTGACTCGATCTTTTGTGCCTTTTGTGCTTCTTTGTGGCTTGAAAGTTTAAGCATGACTGTTCGCGTACGTTTCGCTCCATCACCAACCGGCTACCTGCACATTGGCGCCGCCCGTTCGGCGCTTTTCAATTGGCTCTACGCGCGCAAGACGGGCGGCAAGTTTCTCTTGCGTATCGAGGACACGGACCTCCAACGCTCGACTGACGAATCAACGCGCTCGATCATTGAAGGACTCGAGTGGCTCGGACTCGATTACGACGAAGATCTCGTATTCCAATCGGCCAACGCACCAAACCATCGCGCGGCCGCGGAACGTCTGCTCGAAGAGGGCAAAGCCTACCGGGATTTCACGCCGAAAGAGGAGCGTGAAGACAAGAGCGTCAAAGAAGATGTCGCCGAACGCGCGCGGGCGCAGCAAGCAGAAGGCGTGGACCCGCGTAGTAATCCGTTTCGCAATTTGTCGAAAGAAGAATCCGATCGCCGCGCAGCCGCAGGCGAAAAATTTGCGGTTCGTTTGAAAGTGCCTGTGACGGGCCAAACAAGATTCGAAGACATCGTTTATGGACCGCAGGAGCGCAGTTATTCGGAAATCGAGGATTTGGTGTTGCTGCGATCCGACGGCCATCCGCTCTACAACCTGTCGGTCGTGATTGACGACATCGACATGGGCATCACGCACGTGATTCGCGGCCAGGACCATCTTACAAACACTCACAAACAGATCCTGCTTTACGAGGCGTTGGGAGCGAAGGTGCCGCGGTTTGCGCACTTGCCGCTCATCCTCGCGCCAAACAAAGGCAAGCTCTCGAAACGAAAACACGGCGAGGTAGTTTCACTGACGACCTATCGCGATCGTGGTTTTGTGCCGGCGGCGTTTCGCAATTTTCTGGCCCTGTTGGGATGGTCGCCGCCGGAAGGCAAAGAGATATTGAGCAAAGAGGAGTTGGTTGAGTACTTCTCGCTCGAAGGCATCGGACGCGCGAACGCGATCTTCAACTTCACTGAAAACGATCCGCGCCGCTGGACCGACGATAAGGCGCTGTGGATGAACGCTGAGTACATTCGCACGATGCCGATCGAAGAGTTGTTGCCGATGGTCAAGACCGAGTTGCGGGCGAACAAGCTGTGGCGCGAAGAGTATGACGACGACGATCGCGAGTGGTTTATTAAAACTCTCGGTCTCATTCGCCAGCGCTACTTCACGTTGAAGGATTTTTCCGCGCAAGGACGCGCGTATTTTTCAGACGATTTCGATTTCGACGAAGCGGCTGTTAACAAGAACCTGCGCAAGGAGCCGCGTCTGCGCGAACTCCTGAACGGCCTCGCTACCAAACTCGAAACCGTCGAACCGTTCAATATAGAAACCGCCGAAGCCGCGCTGCGGGCGTACGCCGATGAAACCGGCGTGAAAGCCGGTTTACTTATCAACGGCTCGCGCACTATGTTGACCGGTCAGGCGGTTGGACCGTCGATGTTTGAAATCTTCGACATAATTGGAAGAGAAGCGTCAGTCGAGCGGCTGCGAAGCGGAATCCCATGGTCCGTATAAGGAGTAGTTATGAAAACAAAGATCTTTCTGATTTTGTTTTTGCTGTCTGTGTCATCCGTGTCCATCTGCGGCCAAACTCCTACTGAGTCCGACACTGTACTCGCAACTTTCAATAAACTGATCGACGGAATCAGAAAGGCAGACGTGAAGGCGGTGACCTCTGCATATTGGAACTCACCGCAGCTCAAGCTTTTCAACTACAACGGCACGGTCACCAAAGGTTGGGAACAGATGCGCAAGAACCGCGAGAGTTCCTATCCGGAAATCAAAGACGTAAAGCTCGACGTGAAAGACGTCAACATCACGATGCTGGGAACAAGCGGCGCGCTCGTAACGTGCGTCTGGACGCAATCACAAAATTACAAAGGAACTCCCGAAACAGCCTCCGGCCGCATGACGCTCATCTTCAAAAAAGTCGGAACAGCATGGAAAGCGATTCATCTGCACTCGTCAACCGATAAGCCAAACCCGGCAGCCATTCCGCCGTCAGAGCAGGAACAACCTGCGGCAACGCCCACAGCGTCGCCTTCACCCACTCCACCATCGCGGCGACCGCGACAACCATGACGCTCTGAAAAGCGGCATGATACGAGAGCATCCCGCGCCGGCGAGAATTATCAAAAACGGAAACAGCTCGACTGTATATCGCGGTTCGGGATTTTCCAGCGTCGCAAAAAATCCGAGCCGCACCAGGATCACGAGCGTCGCGAGCAACACCCAAACGCGCGCGTTTCGATCTCGCGAAAGCCAGAGCAACCCTGCCCCAACCACGCCCAACAGCGAATAAAGCGCTGTCAACACAGCAAACACCCGCAACAAATAAATGTTATCGAACGGGTAATACTGCGAATGCGGGTCGCACCAGAGCGTTTCAGCGCGTTTCAACGGTAAGACAACATAGTAGCGAAACGGTGAACGAGCACGGCGTTCCTGTCCGAGTTGCGCAAAGCCCGCGTCGATCTCCGGTGTCATCTCGACGTCGGGTTCCTCGGGTTCCGCCTCAGATTCTTCGACTTCATCTTCGTCTTCATCATCGTCTTCTGTGTCTTCTTCAACCACGGATGACACGGATGAGACGGACGAAGAAGAATTGTACTTGTCCAACAACGCCGCTACTCGCTCGCGTTCCTCATCTGAGTCGAACGCGCTCGCCGGAAACGCTGTAATCGGAATCGGACGCGTATCGACTGCCCACAGCACCGGACCAACATAACGGCTATCGTCCAACCACGTTCGCAGCCATAGCAAGTAACCACGCGGCACAAACTCACCCGGCATCTCACCATGCGTGGGCGAAAGCGGTTGAAAGAGATGAAAGACCCGATAGTTGCGAATCGTCCACGGAACGAGGACTACGCAAAAAGCCACCGAAAACAGAACCGCTGAAACAAAGAACGATTTCAGGCGCCGCCTGAAAAACGCCCACAGCACCAACGTTCCACCGATTGCGGCAGCAAACAGTCCACTGTCCGGTCGAAACAACACAGCCAGCCCCGCTATCAATCCACTGATAACCCACCACAACACAATCTTCCTTCTATCCGTGTTGTCCGTGTTATCTGTGGCTTTAAACGCAAACGTCGCAGTCAGCACCATCGCCACAGCCAAAAAGTTCGTCGGCACTTCAGTCAACACAGTTGCCACGTAAATTGCCGTGAACGGACAAACCGCGGCCAACCCAAACGCGATCAACGCCGCGCGGTGTTTACGTTCATCATCTTCAACCCACTGAAAAGCAACCAACGCGCACAAGACACACGTGAGCGTGTCGATCCCGGCCTGGACCACGCGCACCGCAGTGTTATTGCCGTGACCGAAAAGCTTGTAAACACCGGCCAGGAACAGCGGATAGCCCGGTAGACGAATTATCGAAGGAACGTAAGGTGGTTGATTCTCATGAGAGAAAACGTGCTGTTCGAGCACGTTGATCGCGATTTGCGCGTAGACCCTGCCGTCGTCCGGCTCGTCGTTCGGCAAACGCAACGCGATAAAGAGTCGAAAGCCGAGCGCAACGAGCAGCAGCAATGCGTAAACCGACCAGAGCCGCTTCTTATGAAACATGACTGAGGAAAAATTTACGGACCAGCTTCAGCCGTGGCTTTGCGTTCGAGTTTTCCCCAACTCACCACTGGGCCACGGATCGCCATTGCCACAGACTTGATCATCACGTAGTACATCACCTGCCGGTAACAGAACCGTTGCAGGAATAACCACCAGAGCAAACTCCAACGCTCGCGCCGCTCCAGTAGAAAAGCAAAACCCGCCGTCGCCCAATCAATCGCCAGAAACAACGCGTAGTACAAAAGCACCTGCTGAAGATTGGTCGAATTGTAACCAGTCGGTTGTTGCCAACGATCGAACCCAACCGCGAACAACGTATAAAGCAACATCAGATCCATCACCGGCGAGATCAACGGAAAAAGAATCTGAAAGATCCAGACGTTGGGCATCGCGATAAATCCCAACGCGCCGTAGCGTGGACGAAACAATGCATCGCGGTGCTTCCACATACACTGCAACGTGCCGTACGACCAGCGAAACCGCTGCTTGGCTAACGACCGTAAATTGTGTGGCGCTTCGGTCCAGGCGATCGCGGTTTCTTCATAACCGATCTTGTAACCAAGACGGCGAATTCTGAGAGTCAGATCCTGATCCTCGGCCAGCGTGTCGGCGGGAAATCCACCCGCTTCGATCAGCAAATCTTTGCGCCATGCACCGACTGCGCCGGGCACTACCGTTATGCAATTGAGACTCGCAAACGCGCGCCGGTCCATGTTCTGCGAAGTGATGTATTCGAGGGCTTGCCAGCGCGTGACGAGGTTGATGCGATTTCCGACCTTCGCGTTACCGGCAATCGCGCCGATCGTCTTGTCGTAAAACCTGTGCGCCAATGCCGCAACCGTGTGCGGTGTGAAAACCGTGTCAGCATCCAGCGCGACGATCACTTCTCCGCGAGCGTGGCGAAGCCCGATATTGAGGGCAGCCGCTTTACCTCCATTGCTTACGGTGAACAGCCTGACACGTTCGTCATCGCCGAATGTGCCAGCCACCACCTTGCTCGTGTCGTCCTGCGATCCGTCGTCGACAACAATTATTTCGTATTCCGGATAGTCAGACGCGAGCAGACTGGTGATCGTGTTTCCGATAACGAGCTCTTCGTTGTAAGCGGGCACGATGATCGAGACAAAAGGCACATACTCGTCACCCGCATGCGTCCGTGTT
>DATNJO010000124.1:0-5822 GCA_035603895.1 Pyrinomonadaceae bacterium | reverse complement strand
GCCATTGAATCGCCTCCTTATCCTGGTAGGTAAGCCGTAGGGAATCTATGATTGTCCGGCCGACTGTTATGGGTCTCTGGACTGGCCCAAAACAGTGGTTTCGTCTTCGCACGGTTTATTGCAAGAGCGACTTGTGAGGGCGCACTATAGATCGAACTCCGAGATATTACAAGAGTGTAGTTTAAGATTCTCTAAAACTTTTTCGGTGTGTTTTTTCTATTGCAAGTTTTAAGAAGAAGAAATAGACTCCACCACCATTTCTACCGCAAGCCCAGATCAAGCACCCTTCTAGGAGGATACAAATGAGTAGTTCGCGCCGAGAATTCTTGAAGCGAGGTACGTTCGCGGCACTTGCAGCGGGAGTTCCGCTGGCCCTCACCGAGAAAGCCTTCGGCACTGCAAAAACAAAAGCGACCGGTTTGGATTTGGCCTCATTCAAATCCCAGCTCGGCACTAATTTTCTGCTTAATCACCAGGCCTCAAAAGTAAAGGTCGAGTTAGTTAACGTAACTAGTTTTGCGTCAAGGAAACAGATTGCAGCAGGTAAAGAAGGGTTTTCACTGCTGTTTCGTGGTCCAAAAGAGACGACTCTTAAACAGGACACGTATGTGATCGAGCACGAACAATTGGGTATGTTCTCATTCCTGGTAGTTCCGGTGGGAATTAAAGATAAGCGCGCTCCACACTACGAGGCAATTATCAATCGTCTTCAATCTTAACTTCCTGACCGGGCTTGCACTGCATCAGCAGATGGATTCCGTGCTGCTCGCCTGGTGAGAAACCCAAACGTTCAAAGAGACGAAGTGAGGGATTAAATTCCTCCACGTAAATCCGCGTAATCTTTCCGGAGCGGTTCGCTTCGTCGAGCAATTGCTGTATCAGGTAGCTCCCGATCCCGGTATTCCGCTCGGCGGGCAGCAGCGTGATATCGATAATTCGAATTTCCTGGTCTAACCGGGCAACATAGAGACGTCCCACTGGCCGGTTGTTAGACACGATTATGTCGTGACTGGCCGTGGGATATTTTTTTGCGTAATGATCTTGTTGCGCGGCGAACTGCGAGCGGACGAATGCCTGCTGCTGTTCGATGGTCCAGGGCACTAAAGCCACCTCTTCGGCTCGAGTGCTGCCGTAAACTTCAACGAGAAAATCGTGGTCGTCCGCACTAACCGGACGAAGAACAACGTTTGCAGGTCCCTGCGGCTGGCTACTCATTATGATTTACTGCTCGCGAATGCGATTGAAGACTGCTTCGTAGTAAAAACCCTGTTGGTCTTGCTTGACAGGTACGATAAAGAGTTCAAACTGGCCCATTTGATCGTGCGTGAAGTTGCGCACACCCTGGCCGAGAAACGTGTCTAATGGACCACGAAACTGGATCGCAAACTCCTCCTGCTGTGGGTGCACTTTCAGTTCCGAAACCTCGATTAGATCCAGCGGCACATTGGTATTCTCATCAACCTCAGCCTGAAACGTAGTACCAGCGTGCTGAGCAAATTCTTCGTGCGTTAAAGAAGGCTCCATTCAGATCTCCCCTTTCTATTTCGACTTGTTCATTATCAGGACCAGAAAGTCTCTTATGTTGGGACCGTAGTGATATCCCGTGCGAAGCGGCGAGAAAGAATACCCGATCAGTCCGGTCTGTTCTACTATCCCGCCAGCTTGTTTTTCGAAGTCTGCCTTGGAGATCACCGCGTAAGGAAGAGCCTGCCCGTAATTCTTCAAGACGTGATTGAGACACAGTAAATGCTCCTCGCGTCCATTCAGCACCAATACTTCATCGTCAAGATCGAGAAACTCTTTCAACGTCAGCAAGCGGCACTGAAAGCCGACCTTCGCAGCACAAGCAGCAACGTGGCCAAAGTGAATCGTGTATTCGTCGTGATTCAGGTTGAAAGACGCAGCCGGATATCGGTCTTCCGCACCATATTCCGAAACGATGAGCGTTCCACCGGGCTTTAAGTGTTTCCACGCCTGTTCGATGAAGCGAAAAACGCCGGCGTTAACGACGAAAGAATCGGGAGCGTCTTTGTTCGAGAGATCATATTTTTCGACGTAGTAAGCGCCATCTCCCTCAACAGACGCGACTGGAAAATCGGCAATCACTTCATTAGATACGATCAGATCGAAGGTCTTTCCCGGCAGATCAAACTCCGTCGCATCCTGATGGAAATGACTGCTCTCGGGAAGAAGTTCCGACAAGAGCTTTCTTTGGTTCTTCATCAACGCCGGGGACAGATCGAGGATGTGGTAATCGAGGTGAATCTCATTCGCTTGTTTTATGAACGACCGCGCAAAACTGCCCGTGCCGCCACCAACTTCCAAAACTTCGAGATGGTCAGACTCGTTCAGCAACGGAACTACTTCCGGCCGCAGCGTGGAAAGACAAAACCGCGAGCCGTAATCGAGTCCGCCAAACACTTCGTGAGGAAAGCGGAAGGAGTGGTTTACGGTCGGTTCTATGAAATCAAACTCCCAGTTTGCTTCCTCGATGTCGCGTAGATGAAAGTCGGTTATTGTCGGTTGATCTTTTCTGTCGGAGTGATAAAGATTCCGCGGCACTATATTGACGTTACTAAAAGGATCGTCGATGTCCTCCCGGCGTGGCGTCAGTTTGATCAACTGCCGTTCTTGAATCGTCAGGAACTCTAACGCTTCGCGTTCTTCTCGTGACCCGCCAAAGATCTCCCGAAACGTCTTGGTTCCGTCGGCCATCAACAACATCTCGGCAGCTAACGGCGACAATTGCTCCTCAATCACCACAGGCAATTCATCGCGTTTGGGCGAGTAGACGGTCTGCTTCATTGTCGTTCGCACCAGCATCCAGTCGCCGGTTTTCGAACGATACATGAGAGCCGGGTTTTGAATGGGACGCGCAACGTACCAGTCGAGCAAAGGAGCTAAAGGATCGTAATCCTCAGTGATGAGAAATCCGCGTTGAATCAATTGTTGCAGTTGGACCTCGTCGGCGGTCAAAGGGCGGGTGAAGTCGTATTCGATGATTTCCCCGGTGAGCCGATGAAAAACAGCGCGTTGAATCTCGCCCGGAAACAAACGATTCTCTATGAAACCGATGTAGGGATTGATCCTGTAGGTAGGCATCAACTCAACTTCTAACAGGAACCCATGTCATTTCCAAATAGGCTGCTCCTGCTTCAGCGCCGCCGCTGCGAAATCCCAAACGTTCGTACAGCCGCACGGCGGGAGATGAGGCCACGACGTGCAGTTGAATCGGTTTTCCGGCGGACGCAGCTTCAGACATCAACTCCTGAATCAAACGGCTCCCGATGCCGGCGTTGCGATACTCCGTCAACACTGCAATGTCTCTGAGCACGATCGGCGTCTCAGTCCTGTCGACGAGCAATCGCCCAACAGGGCGCCCGTTCAGAAGAATGATTTTGTTGTCTACTCGAGGCTGGGATCTCTCACGCGCGAGAAACTGCATCCTGATAAACGTTTGCTTCTGATTGTCGTCCCATCCGATTCCTTCCAACTCTTCAAGACGCGTACTCGCATAAACTTCCAACAGGAAAGCTTCGTCCTCGGGCGTCGCATCGCGCAGCGACAGATTCTCTTTGTCGTTTTGCAGGTTAAATCTCCCTGGTCATTTGATCTTCCAAGTTGGCATTGCTTAATAAGCGATGCAAATAGTTTGGGTGCACGCCCAGGAGCCTCGCGGCCTCGTTGACGTTGCCCTTCGCCTGGTCCATTGCGCTCGCGATAATCTGTTTTTTACTTTTCGCCACCGCGTCGTGATACGTGGTTCGAGTAGCAAAATTATCAACTCTTTCGATTACGGGCTCCGGCAGGTCTTCGGGCCGGATCCAGTCGCTGGTTCCCAAAACCACTGCGCGCTCGATCGTGTTTTCCAGTTCGCGCACGTTACCGGGCCAATCATAAGCCACGAGTGAGGCGCGCGCGTCAGGCGAAATGCCTTTCAACTTTTTGCTGCATATCGTTCCATATTTCTCCGCAAAATAACTTGCCAGCAGCATGATGTCATCGCGCCGTTCGCGTAGCGCCGGCATTTCGAGCGAGACGACGTTCAGGCGATAGAAAAGATCGTGACGAAACTGGCCCGCGGCCATAGCATCGTCAAGGTTCTTGTTCGTCGCCGCAATCACGCGCACGTCGATTTTGATCGTCAACGTTCCGCCGACGCGTTCAAACTCGCGCTCCTGAAGCACGCGCAACAGTTTCACTTGCAACGCCGGCGTGAGCTCGCCGATCTCGTCGAGGAAAACCGTTCCACCGGCCGCAATCTCCAGCCGTCCTTTCTTCTGCGCGATCGCGCCGGTGAACGCACCGCGTTCATGACCAAACAATTCGCTTTCCAACAGCGAATCACTCAAGGCTGCGCAGTTTACCGCCATGAACGGCTTCTGCGCACGTTTGCTGTTGCGATGAATCGCGCGCGCGGCTAACTCTTTTCCCGTGCCGCTCTCGCCATTGATCAGCACCGTCGCATCAGTCGGCGCGACTTTCGAAATGAAGTGATAGACGCGCTGCATCGCGCCGCTTTCGCCGACCATGTTGTGTTCGATATTGACGTCGGCAAGTAAACGTTCGTTCTCTTTTTCGAGCCACTCGAAGTGACGCGCGTTTTCGATCGCGACGGCCGCGATGTTGGCGATTGCGGTCACGAGTTGCAGGTGGTCCTTGTTGAAATGATCGCGCGAAACGGTCGTGTCGAGATAAAGCACGCCGAGTTTTCGATCGACCATCACCAGCGGTACGCACATCACGGAATGCGCGCGTGTTTCGATAAAACTGGCAGTGGCGAAGCGGGGTTGCGTTGTCGCCGCGTCGCTCGCAAGCACTGCGACGCCGTCTCGTACTACCTGTTGCACGATTGTGCGGCTCACGTTAACAGGCTGGTTCTTTCCGTGCTGGCGATCGAGGCCGAAAACGAAACCGTTATCGAACGACTCACCGCTCGTGAGCAGGATCGCACCGCGTTGTGCAGGCACGACTTCATACAACAGTTCGAGCAGGCGTTCGAGCAACGCATCGAGACCGCGAATGGCGTTGATCGCGGTCGAGACTTTCATCAGCGCGCCCAGATTGCGTTCCATCTGGTAGACGGCTTCGTCGAGCCGCACCTGGACCGTCGGACCGGTCACGATCTGCACTTCGTCGATCGTGACTTCGCTCGATTTCGAGGCCGCGTCACCTTCGTGCGTCAGAAAAACAAACTGCGAATCGCCGATGCGCACGCGGTCGCCGTGCTCGAGCACGCGGGTGCGGACGGGCACGTCGTTGACGAACGTGCCGTTGAGACTTTCCAGATCCGTGATGACAAAACTTTCGTCTTTCTTTTCGATCTTCGAATGACGGCGCGAAACAGAGGCGTCCGCGAGACACAGATTCGCAGCAGTCTCACGACCAATGACGAGCGCGTCTTCGTTCAGCGTGAAGATCGCCCCCTTCAGTTTGCCTGAGATGGCTGCAAGTCGAGGCATCTGGGGAAAGTCCCACGAATCAAGACTGGCTAACGGGCACGAGGCGCCAGTTGTTGTTTGGTTTGACGGGAACTGTTTTGTTTTTCTCGAGCCAGTCGATGATCAGCTCGCGAATCTCTTCGCTCGAACGATAGACGACTGGCGCGTTCTTGTACATGGTATACCCACCACCGCCATTAACGCGATAGTTATTCGTCGCCAGTCGCAGCTTTCGGGTAGGCGAAAGCGGCTGCCCGCGAAACCGCAGGTTCTGGATTCGTTGGCCCACCGGCTTGGAAATATCGAGTTCGTACGTGACACCTTCGGCGATGTCGAAGTTGTACGCGGGAATCTTTTCGTCAACTAAATCTGAAGCAGGCT
>DATNJO010000123.1:0-3514 GCA_035603895.1 Pyrinomonadaceae bacterium | reverse complement strand
CGGCTCATCGTGGTGCTCAACGACAACGAGATGTCGATTGCTCCTGCTGTCGGTGCCTTGACCGGGTATCTCAATCGCATTCGTGGCGCACACAGCTATCACCGGTTCAAAGACGAAGTAGAAGAGAAACTGCTGGCGATTCCGTCTGTCGGAGAGCGTCTGCATCACGCGGCGAAGACGATGAAAGACTTCGTTGCGGCAGCGGTGTTACCGGGCGCGTTGGTAAGCGAACTGGGATTCAAGTACATCGGCTACGTTGACGGTCATAATCCACGCGCGCTCGTCGCGGCTTTCAACGAAGCCAAGCAGATCAAGGACGGCCCCGTCATCGTTCACGCGCTGACTACAAAAGGAAAAGGCTTTCCGCAAACCGAACAGGAAACGGAACCGGATTACTATCGTTGGCACGCAACCGGGCCGTTTGACTTGAAAACAGGCAAGGCGTTGAAGAGCACGTCCATAGCGCCGACCTACACTGCTGTTTTCGGCGATGTGCTTTGCGAGTTGATGGAGAAGGATCCGAAGGTCGTCGCACTGACGGCTGCGATGCCTGACGGCACGGGCGTTTGCAAAGCGCTCGAGAAGTTTCCGGAACGTTCGTTTGACGTTGGCATTGCCGAGCAACATTGCGTCACGTTTGCTGCGGGCATGTCGTGTGAGGGACTCAAGCCCGTCTGTGCGATCTATTCGACGTTTCTTCAGCGCGGCTTCGATCAGGTGATTCACGACGTCTGCATTCAGGATCTGAACGTGAAGTTTTGTCTCGATCGCGGCGGCGTTGCCGGTGGTGACGGACAAACGCATCACGGTCTGCTCGACATCGCGTACCTTCGAGGCGTTCCAAACATCATTGTGATGGCGCCGAAAGATGAAGGCGAAATGCGCGACATGCTCTACACGATGCTCGAACACGTTGGACCCGCGGCGATGCGTTACCCGCGTGGCAACGGCATCGGCGCGGACATCAAACGCGAACCGGAACTGCTCGAGATCGGCAAAGGCGAAATACTGCGCGACGGTGGCGAGATCGCGATCGTTGCTTATGGCGCGATGGTCCATCCGTCACTCGAAGCAGCAGAACAACTCGCAACCAGAGACCGCATTGAAACCACGGTCGTGAATGCGCGGTTCGTGAAACCGCTTGACGCGCCGTTGCTGCTCGCGTTGGCGCGCACGAAGCGCTTGATCGTCACGGTCGAGGAGGCTTATCTCGCGGGTGGATTCGGTTCGGCAGTGCTCGAGTTGCTGGAAGAGAACGGATTGCAAGACAAGGTTCGCGTCGTGCGAATGGGCATTCCCGACCGGCTGATCACGCACGGCGACGCGAAGTTGTTGCTGGCGAAGTACGGTCTCGACACTGACGGAATTTACAATCGCGTGAAAGAGAGTATAGAAGTTCTTGACGAACGTCGCGCGAAGCCCAGCCGCATTCTTAGTTGACAGGATTTCAGAATTTACATGGTTGTCTTTCCGGGGTCTGTGAATTCTGTAATCCTGTCTAAACACGAGCGCGTCGTTTTCGTGCACCAAATCGGAAGGTTTTCGTTCCTTATCCTCAGCTAAATCTCCGTAAAATCGCCTATAAGCGAGTGGCCTCGTGTTTGCAAACCCTTCGGGGTTAATGGTAGAGCAACCGCATTTTGTAGACGAAGTAACGACGTTAACTGCCCGACCCGTTGTTCCTCTCGAAGAAATCGACGCGAAACTGAAGCATCGGCGGCATTGGTTTGTCGGCGGAGCTTTCGCATTGGCGATGTTGTTGGGCGCGGCATCCGCGTTGATCTCCGCGTATTTCAAGCTTCGAAACATTCCCGATCCTGAGATTCAGTCTTTATCTGTGTCTCAGCCTGTCGTTGAAACTCCGGTACCGACAGTTGAGATTGTTCCGGAACGCCCCAAGCCAAAACCGAAAAACACGGATCACACGGATCGTCCCGTTGTTCAATCTCCAATTCAACCACGACTCAGTGAAGAAGAAGAATTAGAGCGAATCAGAGACTCCGTGTTGGTCGACGAGTGGCAGGAACGCCGCGCGCGACGAGTTGAACGACGTGAGCGTCGTGAACGGCGCAGAGCGGAACGTTCGGGCCGCAATTTATCCAACCTTGATGAAATTTTCGAAGGACCGCGCCGTCCGAGATCGTGATATAGTATCGGCGCCCCGTCGTAAGACTCACACTTTTATAAAGCGCCCCGACACATCTAATAACGGTTTAGTATTCCGCGTGCAGCGGAGAAATGTGGTGATTGAATCATGCCGAGACAGTTGTTTCGTGAGCGGGAGTGTATTCACCGGGACGAAGGTGCGGAAGGAGATTTCTACAATGGCGCGTTTTACATTCAGGCGTTGCAACGCCTGCGTGTTGACGATGCGGTGAAGGTGGCAGGTAAAGTAAGTTCTTTCTTCTGGTCTGATGCTCCGCACATCATTGTCTGGCTTTGTCATGACTGCGCCGCCGAACTCCGACTCACCGACACGCCGCGCGCCGTCACCAACGCTTCTCGCCGTCAGGCATGACAATTCCTCTCCAAGGGCGGTGACAACACGCCGCAGTCCAAAGTAATGTCTCCGGTGTGAGACGCGAACGCATCGACAAACTGCTCGTCGAAAGGGGCCTCGCGGAGTCGCGCACAAAAGCGCAGGCGATGGTCATGGCCGGAGTCGTGCTGGTTAACGAGCAGCGCGTTGAAAAATCTTCCGATCAATTTGTTCCGGACGCGCAGATTCGAGTCAAACATGCTGACGATCCGACGTCGCGTTATGTCGGACGTGGTGGATTGAAACTCGAAGCTGCGTTGCGGGAGTGTCAGATCGATGTTCGCGGATTGGTGTGTCTCGATGTGGGAGCGTCGACAGGCGGGTTTACGGATTGTTTGTTGCAGAACGGTGCGGCAAAGGTTTTTGCGATCGACGTGGGCCACAATCAGATCGATTGGAGACTGAGAAACGATCCGCGCGTGGAGGTAAGGGAAGGCGTCAACGCGCGTTATCTTCAGCCGGACGACTTTCCAGTTAGCTTCGATCTGGCTGTTATCGACGTCTCTTTTATTTCTGTAATTAAGATCCTCCCCTCAGTTGTTCCGCTACTAAAACCCCACGGCTCTTTGGTCGTTCTTATCAAACCGCAGTTTGAAGTCGGGCGTGGTGAAGTCGGAAGTGGCGGTGTGGTGAGAGACCAGGAGAAGAGATTAAATGCGATAAAAAACGTAAACGAGTTTGCGTTCACACTGGGATTAAGACTTAATCAAACTGTTGAGTCGCCCATAACCGGCGCCGAGGGAAACGTTGAATACCTGGCGCATTATTCGTATCATCCGGCCTCTAAACATGTCGTCAATTAAGCGGGTAGGCATTGTCCTAAAACCGCACCAACCTCAAGCTCTGAAGACGATTTGCGAGTTGACCGTTTGGTTGAGCCAACGCGGCATCGGACTCGTCGGCGGCCCACAGATCGAACGCGAACGTATCGAGCATGAAACCGGTTGTCCTGTTCGTGAAGTTGAGCCCGAGAAA
>DATNJO010000122.1:0-4555 GCA_035603895.1 Pyrinomonadaceae bacterium | reverse complement strand
AACTCGAATAGAAGGGTGAACCAATCAGATCTCGAAATTCCTCTTGACACGACCCGGCTTCATAGAAGGGTTGCTTCAACCCTGGGTCAACTAGAACACCACGCAAATCAACGCTGAAAGCGTTGGCGACCTCGGCGTCATTTCGCCAACGCTTTTAGCGTTGGTTTCTTCCCTTTTTTCTTCCCCCAGGGTTGTGCCAACCCTGGGCTGCAACTAGCGAACGCCTTCGGCGTTGACCTTTCGCAGCTCTGAGATCTTAGATTCCACATCTGAGATCTCAAAGCTTGCGCCCGCAAACAAGCCTGTCCTAGAATGGCTTGGCTAACACAGATAATGAAACGCGCCGCGGTCGTCTCCCCGTGACCATTTCACGCTCCGATTTGTAAAGTGCCGGGCATCACTCGTTCCCTTCCGAGCATCTGTGTTGACAGTTCCCTACAAGCCCTGACGGTTGTTCTAAAAAACTGAATCGCAGAATCGTAGCCGAGGGTGACATGCATTTACCGACTCGTTACGCCACCAAGATTGCCGCAGCATCGATTTCGCTTATCGCTGCGTTTGCGTTTTCGTTTTCGGTAAGTAGCCAGGAGCCGACCCAGGAAAAACCGGCCCCGGCAACTCCTTCGCAAACGCCCGCGCAACCAAATCAATCACCGGAGCCCACAGCCAGCCCGGCGCAAAAGAAACTCGGGAGCGAACTCGACGACCGATCGCTGATCACCAACACTGACCTGATCACGCTCACCGTCACCGTCACCGATACCTACGGACGTTACGTCTCCGGCTTGAGCAAAAGCGCCTTCGCCGTTTTCGACAACAAACAGCAACAGGAAATCACCTTCTTCAGCGACGATGATTCACCCGTGTCCGTCGGCGTGATTTTCGACGTGTCCGGCTCCATGAGCGGCGAAAAGGTGAAACGCGCCCGCGACGCGCTGTCCAAGTTTATTCAAACCAGCCACGATTCCGACGAGTATTTCCTGATCGCCTTTAACTCGCGCGCCCAGTTGCTGCTCGATCGCACCCGCGACGGCGATTCGATTCTGAACAAGCTCACTTTCGTTGAAACCAAGAGCCAAACGGCGCTTTACGACGCCTGTTACCTCGGCGTTGAGAAAGTTCAGCGCGGCGCGCATCCGAAACGGGCGCTGTTACTGATCAGCGACGGACAGGACAACGATTCGCGCTATACCTACAATGAAGTGCGCAAGCTTTTGAAAGAGTCGGACGTGACGCTCTACGCCATCGGCATCCTCAGCGGCAGCGATGCGGGTAGCTCGCTTGGTATGGAAGGCCAGGGAGTACTCGACGAACTTTCAGGTGTCTCCGGTGGAAAGGCGTTCTTCCCGCGTTCAGCCGCCGAGATGGACGACATCTTCGAACAGATCGCGCTCGAGTTGCGCCACCAGTACTCGATTGGCTACAAACCCGAGTCGTTTGTGAACGACGGGAAGTGGCATCGGGTAAAAGTGAAAGTAACACCGCCACGGGGCTTGCCGCGGCTGTTTGTGCGTTCCAAGGAGGGCTACTACGCCACGGCCGGCGCGAGGTAGCTTTTTGACAGGATTTACAAAATGGACAAGATGGCTTATTTGCTGTCTTGTTAATTCTGTGCATCCTGTCCAGGGTTTCGGCAACTCAGTGTTGGTTCAGCCGCATCTGTTCACCGTGCGTGGAGTCGCCGTAGCGACACTGCTTGCCCCAGCGCTCCCGTTCCCGATATAAGGGTTCGAGGAGCGTTTCGTGTGACATGAGAAGAATTCTTGCAGTCCTGCTTGTTTTGTGTGGCCTGATCCTCGCCGGAGCGGCGAGCCAAGCCAGCCAGGATCGTCCGCGTAACTCGCAGCCGGGCGCGTCTCCAAGTCCGACGCCACAGTCGCAACGTCCGCCGATTGCACCGACTCTCGGCGAACCGCCACCGATCCCAAAACTCAAACCAACACCTACTCCGACGCCGCCCGACGTTATCGAAGCCGGCGACACGATTAAGATCAACGCCGAACTGGTCCAGCTTCACGTCCGCGTGATCGACCGCAACAACCGGCCCATCAACGACGTGCCGCAGAACGCGTTTCACGTATTTGAAGACGGCGTGCCGCAGACCATCGAGACTTTCACACGCGAAGAAGTGCCCATCAGTTACGGCCTCGCAGTCGACACTTCGGGTTCGCTTCGTTCGCAGTTGCAAAGCGTCATCGACGCCGGAAAGACCATCATCAACGCCAACAGGCACGGCGATGAGACGTTTCTGGTCCGCTTCATCAGCAGCGACAAGATCGAAACCGTTCAGGACTTCACGGCAAGCAAAGAGCTATTGATGGATGGTCTCGACAGTTTCTACGTCGAGGGCGGTCAGACCGCGATCATCGACGCTGTCTATCTTTCCGCCGAACACGTTTCGGAATACAGAAAAGGCGACGAAGGCGATCGCCGGCGGCGCGCGCTGATCGTCATCACGGATGGTGAGGATCGCAACAGCTTCTACAAACAGGAACAACTGTTCTCCAAGCTGCGCGAGGAAGACGTTCAGATCTTCGTGATCGGTTTTGTGAACGAGCTCGATAAAGAGGCGGGACTGATTCGCAAGAGTCCGCGCGAAAAGGCCGTGACTTTAATTAACAAGCTGGCTACCGAAACCGGCGGACGCGCGTTCTTCCCGGAGTCGATTGCCGACCTGCCGCAGATCGCCGGCGAGATCATCCGCGACCTGCGTACGCAGTACGTCATCGCCTACAACCCGACGAACAAGACCCAGGACGGAAGTTTTCGTTCGATCAAAGTGAGCGTGGACCAACCGTCTGCTGGTGCTGACAAACGGATCGCGTTGACGAGAACCGGACGTCTAGCGCGAAAAGAAGGTTCGACCGGAAACACTCCAAAGCCACCTCCCGTGCGTTTGCCTGCTGGTGGTAGCACAAGAAAACCATCGCCATAAAACCATCCACAGATTACACAGATTATTCTCTTTGTAATCTGTGGATACCATCTGCAATCTCCTGCATCTGAGTCTCGCGCGCTTTTGTTCTGCGCATTAACTCTTCCAGCAACAGTTCGCTCTTCAGATTCACTTTAAAATCCTGTTCCGCCGCGAGCCGATCTTTATAAGCCGCGCGGTTCTGCGACATCATGATGATCGGCGCTTGCAGTGCGGCAGTCATCGACAGCATCAGGTTGAGCAGGATGTAAGGATACGGATCGAAATCCGATCGGTAATGGACCAACACAAACGAGTTGAAAGCTATCCAGCCGAGCAGGAAAACGACATAGATAACAATAAACGTCCACGAACCGCCAAACGACGCGACCTTGTCAGCGATGCGCTGGCCCACCGTGGCCTTCTCTTCCATCACAACGTTGATGTTCCGGACCACTCGCGTCGTTACCAACGCATTGGTCTGCCGCATGCGCGCGCCGATCTCGCAAATCACGTCGATCGAGGCTTCCGGGTGCTGAATCAGAAATCCCTGGAAGTCGTCACTACTCAAACGATGCAGAACGGTATCGCTGATAGCAGTCGCGTTAGACGATCTTGGACCACGATCGAGCACCGCTAACTCGCCGAAGAAGTCTCCATCTTTCAACTCGGCTAGCGTGACCGGAGTTGCGTCGTCGTCAAGCACCCAAATGCGCACAGAGCCGCTATCGACTACGTACAGCGCGTCGCCTTTGTCGTTCTCGAGGAAGATCGTTTCATCGGGCGCGAAGGTTACGTGGTCGACGCGCATGGCGAGACGTTCGAGTTCGTCCGCCTCCAGACGTTTGAAGAGTGAGACATGGGAGAGGCTCTCCGCTTTTTCACTTAGAGGGTGGTCATTGGACAGGGGATCTTCGTTCACGTCACCTCCTGCTAAAAATCGGGATTTGATATTCCCGCAAAGGCGGGAAACAACTCCTGGCCCATACGGTCACAACTACTTCGCCTTGATCTTGTACTTCGTTCCGTGTCGCGAAGCTGCTTCCTCGACCGAATGGGTCGCGGTGAGATTGTCGTCTGCGCGCGCCAGTTCGATCAGCTTACGATAGTACTTCCGCAACGCATCGATCTCGGCTTCGCTCAAGTCTTCGACGTCGATCAGCCGGTTACTCGCGCCTTCCATCGCAGCAACGATCTCGTTAAGTTTCAGGTGAATCGCCAGCGCGTCCTTGTTTTGCGCGCGTTGAATCAGAAACACCATCAGGAACGTGACGATCGTCGTTCCGGTATTGATCACGAGTTGCCACGTGTCGGAAAAACCGAAGAGTGGCCCACTGATCACCCAGACCACGATCACCGTAACCGCTAACACAAAGGCGAGCGAAGTACCGGTTGCTGCTGTCGCTTTATGTGAAAACCTCTCGAGCAGCCGGCCGATACTATTATTTTTCTTTCGGGCCATCGATCCTCCTAAAAGGACTCGTGGAAAAAGGAGGGGGCTTCAGGCTTTGGGTCGGACGGAGCCGCTGATCTTCTTGCGCGTGGTTTCGCCGGTGTGCAAAACGGGTAGGCCCTGGTCCACGTCTGAATGGGGTTGAGGGATCACGTGGGTAGTCACAACTTCACCGACTCTTCTGCCTG
>DATNJO010000121.1:0-7978 GCA_035603895.1 Pyrinomonadaceae bacterium | reverse complement strand
CATAGCTCCCATGCTCACTCGCATACGACTGACTCCCGGGTCGCATGTAACAGGTCGATAAAACGCGCAAGATAGCCGCGAGCACACGGTCGCGGCCCAAACCAGTCGCTCGCAAATGACCCGCAATGGTCGCGCGCAACTTCGGCAGTCCTTTCGCAAACTTCGCGAGGCGTTTGAACTTGCGCGCTTCCTGAAGCTTCGTGTGATCTGCGTGATAGAGATATTGCCAACGCCCCGCTGCGTCTTTACCGATCGCCTGCAACCGTCCCTTAGCCGCGGGATTGATGGCGACGTCAGTCCATGCAGGCGGGATTCGCAAAGCATCAATCCGATCGAGATCCGCTTTCGTCAAACGGCCACTTACGGGTCGATAGCGAAACCCACGCTTCGGACTACCGAGACGGCGAATTCCGATTTGCTGAAGTCGTTCGAGATTAGTCATTGATGCGTGGGTAAGCTGGAACGGGATTTGTCTCTAAGTATAACTGTGAGCAGGAACATAAATAATCAAACCAATCTTCAATCACAATCTAAACCCGCATTCGATGTTGTCTGTTCGTGGTGCGGTGCTGTGATTCGATCCAGCACCAGCGAAACTCCCGAACAGATGTGTTTGATCTGTCATGCGCGAATGCTCAACGACTACTTTCGACGGCTGCGACAAATCAGTGACGAGAAGCGTCGCCAATAGTGTAGGTTTCCTGTACAGCCCGACTCCTCCTTTGTTTAATTCCGGAGCACCTTTGCTCAAAATCCGTTCAGTCTAAACCGCGTGCGCAAGCCCAATGCCAACACCGGATCGCGATTTGCTGGGCACCTATCCTGATGAAGGGTCGACTTAAACAACCTAAGTCTCCACAGCCGCCGCAGCATCAGCGCAAGCCCGGCCTGGAGCACAAACTCGATCCAAAGCCGCGTTACGAAGCTCCGCATTACAACGGAGCAGACAAACTGAAAGACAAAGTCGCGCTAATCACCGGCGCTGATTCCGGTATCGGCCGCGCGGTTGCAGTGTTGTTTGCGCGTGAAGGCGCCGATGTAGCGTTCACGTTTCTTAAGGAAGAGAAGCGGGATGCAAATGAAACGAAACGCGCTGTCGAAGCTGAAGGCCGGCGCGCGTATCCCATGATGGGCGACGTTCGCGACGCGAAGATCTGCCGCAAGTTCGTCAAAGACACGGTCGAACAGTTCGGCAAACTCGACATACTCGTCAACAACGCCGCGTTTCAGCAGCATCAGGAAAGTCTCGAAGAACTCACCGAAGAACAGTGGGACCAGACTTTCAAGACAAACATCTACGGCTATTTCTACATGACCAAAGCCGCGCTGCCGCATCTCGCGGAAGGAAGCGCGATCGTCAACACCGGATCGATCACCGGACTCGAAGGCAGCAAAGAGTTACTCGACTACTCAGCGACGAAAGGTGCGATTCACGCGTTTACCAAGTCGCTCGCGCAGAATCTTGTCGAGCGCGGTATTCGCGTGAATTGCGTCTCCCCCGGGCCGGTCTGGACGCCGCTCAATCCGTCAGACAAGAAGGCGAAAGACGTCGCGGAGTTTGGTGCTGACACGCCTTACAAGCGTCCGGCGCAACCGGAAGAGATCGCGCCCGCGTTTGTTTATTTCGCGTCGGAAGTGGATTCGAGTTACGTGACTGGGGAAGTTTTGACTTTGTTAGGTGGAGAAACTACAGCGGGGTAAACGTTTTGACTTTGCGTTTTGAGCTAGCGTTTTGAGTTCAGCCTTTAGGCTGTCTTACGTAGACAAGCTAAAGCTTGAACTCAAAACGCGAACTCAAAACGGAAGTTTGAACTTAGAACTAAGGATAGTTTGAACTTAGAACTAACGATAACAAAAGGAGAAGGAAACATGGCAGACAATGGTAGTGGAAGCACTGGAGTTGTTGCAGTTCTCGTTATCTTCGTGATCATCGTGGTGGCAGCGCTATTTGTCTTCGGTGGACGCTGGTTCGGTGGAGATAAGAAAGTAGACGTAAACATCTCAGCTCCGTCCAGCAATCCGACGAAGTAGCGACACTGTATGAAGGACGACGCTCAAGCGACGACGTCCGTCTGGATGGCGACGGCTAATACGCCATCCCAGGCGCGACTGCGTGAGAACATTCGCACTGACGTGTGCATCATCGGCGCCGGCATCGCCGGCATGACCACCGCTTACCTGCTCGCAAAGGAAGGCAGATCGGTAGTGGTGCTTGATGATGGACCGATCGGCGGCGGAATGACGGGACGCACAACCGCGCACCTGACAAACGCGTTCGACGATCGTTACGTAGAGATGGAAAAGTTGCATGGTGAGGACGGTGCGCGGTTGATCGCTGACAGTCATACAGCGGCGATCGACAAAGTGGAGCAGATCGTTCGCGAAGAGCATATCGAGTGTGGTTTTGAGCGAGTCGACGGGTTTTTGTTTGCGCCGCCGAATGAATCGAGAGATGTGCTCGACGACGAACTCAAAGCTTCGCATCGCGCGGGCCTGGTCGACGTTGAAATGGTGCAGCGCGCGCCTATCGAGTCGTTCGATACCGGTCCGGCGTTGCGGTTTCCGCGTCAGGCGCAATTTCATCCACTGGATTATCTAACCGGACTAACCCGCGCGTTCAAGCGTTACGGCGGGCAGATCTGTAGCGAGACTCGCGCGACCACGATTACTGGCGGATCTGAAGCTCAGGTCGAGACTGATCTCGGTCCAGTAGTGAGGTGCGACGCGATCGTGGTTGCAACGAACACGCCGGTAAACGATCGCGTTGCGATTCATACGAAACAAGCACCGTACGTGACCTACGTGATCGGTATGGAAGTGCCGAAAGGATCGGTAACGCGCGCGCTGTTCTGGGACACGCCGGATCCGTATCACTACGTGCGCCTGCAAAGCGCCGACGGAAACGACATCCTGATAGTGGGCGGTGAAGATCACAAAACCGGCCAGGAAAACGATGGCCGGGAGCGGCTTGGGCGACTCGAGCAGTGGACGCGTGAACGCTTTCCACAAGTCGGCGAAGTCGAGTTTCGCTGGTCGGGTCAGGTGATGGAGCCAGTCGACGGCATCGCGTTCATTGGCCGCAATCCGCTCGACGACGACAACGTTTTCATCGCCACGGGCGATTCGGGTCAGGGAATGACGCACGGCACGATTGCCGGCATGTTGCTGACTGATTTGCTGCAAGGGCGAAAGAATCGTTGGGAGGATTTATACAGTCCTTCGCGAATCACTTTGCGTGCGATGGGTGAGTATGCCGGCGAAAACATCAACGTCGCGGGTCAGTTTACTGATTACCTGACGCCGGGCGAGATCAAGTCAGTAGACGAACTGAAGCCGGGCCAAGGCGCGATTATGCGCGATGGCCTGTCCAAAGTCGCAGTTTTTCGCGACGAAGGTGGAGTTCACAAGCTTTCAGCGGTTTGTCCACACCTCGGCTGCATCGTTGCGTGGAACTCAACGGAGAAAACGTGGGATTGTCCGTGCCACGGATCGAAGTATCGCGCTGATGGCCGAGTCTATCAGGGCCCGGCCATCAGCGACCTCTCAAAGGCGTGACCCAACTAATAAACGCTAAACAGCTCGACGGCCGCTAACGAGGTTGATAATCAAAACGACGACGGCGACTACGAGCAGCAAGTGAATCAAGCTGCCACCAACGTGCGAGAGTAGGCCAACCAGCCACAGCACCAACAAAATAACCAGGATCGTCCACAGCATGACCGAAGTCTCCTTCTTCAAAGTGTATTCTGGAGTCGCTTGGAGAGGAGCAACGTTCATGCCAGCCCACGTGGAAAAGCCATTCACAGATTACACAGATTTTTGCGTTATCTGTGGATGGCTCCTGCATCACAACCATCCGCTTTTCCACCACCGGGTAGAGTTATGTTTTGAATCAGGTCAAACAATGCTTGCTGCGAACCCGCGATCTGGTATCATCTCTCCTGCAATTTCATCTCAGTCCCCGCGGGCCGTACGCGGCGTATACAGCGGCCCGAAATTACCCGTTAAACCTTTATGAGCAGAGAAGAACACGCTCCTCCTGTCGACGCAGCGCCCGAAGGCAAATACGTGTACTGCATTATTGAGCACGCTGAAGCTCGCTCGTTCGGTCCGATGGGCATCGGCGCTCGTGGCGACGACGTTTACACGATTCATCACAAAGGACTCGCCGCCGTGGTTTCAAACACGCCGCTGGTTGTTTACGACCCGACTCGCGAGAACGTATTTGCGCACGAGCAAGTGAACGAGACAGTGATGCGCGAGTTTACCGTGCTGCCGATGGCGTTCGGCGCCCTGTTTCGCACTGAAGAAGACATTGTTGAACTGATTCGCGGAACTTACGACGCGCTGCGCGACGTGCTCGCGAAGATGGAAGGCAAGGTGGAGTTTGGCCTGAAAGTGAACTGGGACCGCGACAAAGTCACGGCGGAGCTCGAAGATAAGGACGACGAGATCCGGCATCTCAAGGAACAGATCACTTCACGGACAACAGGGTCAACTTACTTCGCGCGCATGCAGTTGGGACGTTTGATCGAAACCGCGCTGACCGATCAGGCCGACGCATATATTCGCGAGGTTTATTCCCACTTGCGCGACACGGCGGTGGCTTCGCGGGCAAACAAACCGATCGGCGATCGCATGATTATGAACGCGGCGTTTCTGATCGAGCGCGATCGTGAAGCGGAATTCGATCAGAAAGTGAAAGAGATTGCGGCGAAGTATGAAGGCAAACTCTCGTTCAAGTACACGGGACCGTGGCCGCCGTACAACTTCGTTCACATCAGACTCAAACTCGAACGCGGAGAAGGCGCCACCGAAGCAGTGGCCAGCTAAGCATGTTTCTGATCGACGATCTACTGCTCGCGCCAGTAAACGGTTTCAAGTTCATTCTCGGCCAGATTCAAAAGATGGCCGACCAGGAGCTCAACGACGACTCTGTGATCAAGGACCAGTTGCTTGAATTGCAGATGCGTTATGAGCTCGAAGAAGTCTCCGACGAAGAATTCAAAGCACGCGAGGCGGAACTGTTTGCCAGGCTGCGTGCGATCAAGATACGCCAACTCGACATGCTGCACGAGGTCACTGGCCACACTGCCGAATCGTCGAGTTTTGTGATCGAAGTTGGCGGTGATGAAGGTGACTTTGGCGAACCACGCGAGCGGTGAGTCGATATCGTTTCTTTGGTGGTAAAGGCGGGGTCGGAAAGACTACCGCTGCCTCCGCAACTGCTCTCTTTCTTCTCAACAGACTCAAACCAGACAATTCAATTCTGCTGTTCTCGACCGATCCGGCGCACTCGCTGTCGGATTCTCTCGGCGTGAAGATCGGAAATCGGCTGGTCAAGGTCGCCGAGCACAAGGGCGCAAAACTCATCGCTTACGAGATGGATGCGGCTCTTGCGCTGGAACGCTTTCGTGAAGCGCATGGAAAGGTGTTGGCGGAGATCGCGGAACGCGGCACGTTGCTGGACGAAGAGGACATCAACGAGTTGTTGAATCTCTCGTTGCCCGGACTTGATGAAGTGATGTCGTTGTTTGAGTTGAGTGAGTTGGACCGGAAGGGTGCGTACGCGCACATCGTGGTTGATACGGCGCCGTCGGGTCACACGTCGCGATTGTTGCGGTTGCCGGAGGTGTTCACGCGCATGGTGCACGCGCTCGATCGCATGGGCGAGAAGCACCGTTACATGATCCAGCATTTTGCGCGGCGCAAGGTTGTCGGTGACGAGGTTGATTTGTTCTTGCAGGATCTGACAGCGCGCATCCAATCCGTTCGCAATTTGCTTTACGATCCCCAACAAACCAGCTTCACGCTAGTAACTATTCCCGAAGCAATGAGCGTTCGTGAAACCGAACGGTATCTGGAGTTGTTGCGCGAGCAGGGTGTGCCAGTGACCGATCTGATTATCAATCGCGTTGAGCAGGAACACGACGCATGTGTGTATTGCAAAGCGCGTGTGAAGAGTCAGCGACCGTGGTTGAAAGAGATTGAGAAGTTGTTTAAGGACCTTCGACTGCACTACCTGCCGCTGCAAGTTGAGGAAGTTAGAGGTATAGACCAGTTAGGAAAAATCGGTAGGCAAATTTGGAAAGGGATCTAAAGAAAAGGATTGTGATCTTTGGCGGGAAAGGCGGTGTCGGGAAGACGACCGCCGCGGCGTCGTACGCGCTCGCGATAGCGAAAGCGGATCGGAAAAGGAAAGTGCTTGTTTTCTCCACGGATCCGGCGCATTCGCTGTCGGACAGTTTTGCGGAAGAGATCGGTGAGTTGAAGAAGGGCGTCGCCGGCGTTAAGAACCTCGATGCGATGGAGATCGATCCGGGCAAGTGGTTTGAGGAGTTGAAGCGGCGCTATCGCTCCTCGACCGACGATCTGTTTACGTCGCTGTCCGGCCGGTCGGGTATGGAGATCCAGTTTGATCGCGAGGCGATGCGGGAGCTCGTTGAGTTAACGCCGCCGGGTATCGACGAGATCGCCGCGCTGGGGACGATCAGCGAACTGCTCGACGAGGATCGTTACGATTTGATTGTTCTGGATACGGCGCCGACAGGGCATTTGATCCGCTTTCTCGAACTGCCGGAAGTAGCGCTCTCGTGGATCAGGACGTTTATGAAGTTGATCTTGAAGTATCAGAACGTCGTGCGCGCGAGCGAAGTGGCGGAAGAACTGGTCGCGTTGTCGAAAAGTATCAAGCGAGTGCTCGCGTTACTCACCGATCAGGATCAGTGTGAGTTTGTGGCCGTGGCGATTCCGGAACGGATGAGTCTTGAAGAGACCATTGATTTGACGAAATCACTCGACAAGCTCAAGGTGCCGTTGCGAAGGTTGTTGATTAACGGAGTCGTTTCAGAAGACGCGGCGAAACAGTGCCGCTTTTGCAAAGCACGTCGCAAAGGACAACTCGAAGTCGCTGAGGAGTTTTGTAAAAAATTCCGGCGCCGTTCAATCGAGATCGTATTTGCACCTCAACAACCCCACGAGATTACGGGCGCTTCAGCCCTCAAAAATCACTTTGCCTCTTTTGCGCCTTTTTGTGACTCGGAGTAGATGTAACTCCCGCGCGACTTCACCACCAAATCGGGTTCGGTCGACTTCACCTTGATCTGACGCCGCTCGCCATCTTTGCCTCGTGTGTTCGGGTAGTAGCCGAGGCTGTATTGCCGCCCGAGTTCTTCCGCGATCCAGGTGAACGCCTGTTCGATACCAAACAACGAATCGCCGCTATAGAAACGTCCACCCGTCGCGTCTGACAACTCGTGCAGATAACGCACCGCGCGCCGGTAATCACCCGGTGACGAACCAGGACCACCACCGCCGGGAATTCCCGGACGCGGCAACGGCAGACCAAAGATTGTTCCACGACCCCCGCCGCCGGAAGGAATTCCGCTGCCCGCCATCGTTACCGATCCCGACGTGTCGTAGTCAACCGAATAGATCGGCGCGTCCGATTCTTCCGCGAGACGAATCGTGCTGTCGTACCCGGCGCGGCCACTCGTGGTATCGACACCGTCAGTAAAGAGCACGACTGCTTTACGACCGGTAAGCGTGTTGAGCTGTTTTTTGAGAATGTTTTCCACTGCGTCGTAGAGCCGCGTGCCGCCGCCGGTGCTCGTGCGCCTGATGGCCCGCTCGATCTCTTTACGATCGGTCGTTGCCTTGCACTGCACGTCGATGCGGTCGTCAAACGACATCACCATCACACTGTCGTTATCTTTCAGTTTGCTGACAAAGGTGATCGCTGCGTGTTGAATGTCGTCGAGACGAAAGTGAGTCGAACCGCTGGTGTCGATTAGCAAAATGACGCTTATCGGTGCGTCGGTGGTGGCGAAATATGCGATCTTCTGTTCGACACCGTTCTCTGAAATACGGAATTGTTCCCGGTTGAGCTGCGGGACGTAGCGGCCGTTGCGATCGAGCACTGTAACGGGAACGGTGACGAGCGCAGTGTCTGTGCGAATGACGTCGCCTTCGACAGTTT
>DATNJO010000120.1:0-3761 GCA_035603895.1 Pyrinomonadaceae bacterium | reverse complement strand
CACGCCCATCGACCCAATGCCGACAACCTGACGACACAAGGCGCAACCGCTCAGGTGAACATCGGTGAGCCGCAGGACGTCGTGATGCAGGCGGGCGAGATGAGCTTGCATCATCCGCTCGTGTTGCACGCTTCGAATCCAAATCGTTCCGGTGAATCGCGCATCGGGTTCTCAGCTACTTATTCGAGTCCGGCATTGACCGCCAGCCGAAGCGCCGTCGCGTGGGTGCGCGGCGATGGTCCAAGGGATCGTTTTCGCATCGTCGACAAACCCCCATCGTTGTCGATCGAAGCTGCTGCCGCCGCATACTCTAACGCGGATCATCAGATCCTCTTTGCACAGTGAACAGACCACTGCTATCCGTTGTAATCCCGACCTGGAACCGCGCGCATGTCGTGTGCGAGGCGATTGAGAGCGCGCTGAATCAACGTCCCGAACAGGTTGAAGTGATCGTCGTTGACGATTGCTCGACTGATGCGACTTTAGATCTCGTAAAGAAAACTTTCGGATCCCACGTTCTGGTTTTGCAACAGCTAACTCGTCGCGGCCAGGGCGCAGCGCGAAATGCGGGTGCGCTGCTGGCGTGTGGCGAGTTTGTCGGATTCCTCGACTCGGACGATATCTGGTTGCCGGGAAAACTCGACGCCGAGCTGCGCGTGTTTGCTGAGTTTCCCGAGGCGATTGCCGTGATCTCCGACAGCCGAAACCATTTTGAAGGACAGCCCGATCCGAGCAGTCGTTTTGCGCAGAACGGTTTGCTCGCGGAGACTGAAGGGCCTCTGCGTCTTGTTGACGATTGCGGCTGGTTGTGGACCAACAGCACGATCACGGCGCACATGTGCGGGATCACGGTACGGCGCACGGCGTTGACCAAGCTCGGTCCGAAGTTGTTTGCGGAGGATCTCTCGTCTTGTGAAGACTGGGAGTTTCAGATGCGTCTCTACTCTCACGGTCAAGTCGCTATCTTGCCGGTAATTTACTCATCGGTGCGGCGCTTCAATGATGGTTCGCGGCACGGGCGCCACATTCCCGGACAGGAGTTCACACGAGAACAGGAGATCGCGTTGCTGCGCGCGCGTCTTACCGTGATGGAACGGGCGCAAACGTGGATGCACGACCTGCGAGCGGATCGGGCAGCGGAATTGCAACGGTTTCAGAGGGAAACGGAAGAAAGATTGTCACAATTGATGGTTAAGATGATGACCGCATGATGATTGAGGAAGTACATCTGTGGCGAGGTACCCCATCCGAGCGAGCGTTGCGGGCGCAGTTGGTGAAGTCGTCGCAGTTTGCCTACTTCAACGAGCAACTCGGGCAGCCGGATTGGAACGGGAAGTTGGTGTTCGATTTTGGAGGCAACAGGGGAGGCTTGTTGCTGGATCCATCGTGTACGATTCGGCAGCAGGACTATTACTGCGTTGACGTTGTTGGCGATGCGATCAAAGAGGGTCGCAGGTTGTTTCCTCTCGCACACTTTGAGCACTACGATCGGTACAACCGTTCGTTCAATCCCGAAGGCATCGTCGATCTACCCGTGCCCGACCTCGGTGTGCGGTTTGATTTCATTCTCGCCTACTCTGTCTTCACGCATACGACCCTTGACGAGATGAAAGATCTCGTCAGCCAACTGGAAGCATTGTTGGCTCCCGGCGGTGCGCTGGCGTTCACCTTTATCGATCCGCACTGGAACGGGAATCTTCGGTGGCGTTTGGAGAGAAGCAATGCACCAGACGTGGACGGCCCGGTCGCTGCGGCCGAAAACGCGGAGTGGTGTTCGCTGATAAACGGCACCGAACTTTACGTGAACAGCAACGGGCCGTGGGACCTGAACCCGGAAACTTGCGCTACTTACAACGTCTTCTACACCGAAGAATTTCTCCGCGGGCAGTTTCCGGGCACGAAGATTTGCGCGCCGGTTAATGACGAGATGCAGCACTGCGCGATTTTGCGAAAGGACACAAAAGTGCTGCGATGAAGAACAAGTCCTCCCGCAAAGGCGCCAAGGCGCAAAAGAAAACCCTTGAAAACGCGGCAGCGCTTTGCGCCTTTGCGCCTTTGCGGGGGAAATATTCTTAATGCTTGCGCCATTGCCGGAAAGTGCAAGAGTCAATGTCGAGCCGTTGTTGGCGCGCGAGCTGCTCGATGCCGCGAAACGTTTGCCGCGCTATGACAACAAAGAGTTCTACTCGACTGAATTGCAGAACCTGGTCCATGAATCTTTACGGGAAGTAAGCGGCTTTGATTCGTTGATCGAGCAGATCGAGCAGCGGTTGAGCCAGTCGCCATATTGTGTGCTGGTTGGCGGGTTGTCTTTTGACGAGGGCAACAAGGTCTTTGTCGGTATTAACCGCGCCTTCGGCGAACTGGTCGCGCGTCCTTATGAAGCGCCGCGCGCGCAGTTGGTCCATTACATTCAAGCCGCAACCGATATCATCTCTGTTCGTGGCGGTCACGAGAGCGAACGTTTGCACACTGACACGGCCGACTGGGAGCCGCCAGTCGAACTGATCTCGATGGTTTGCGTGCGCGCCGATCCGGCTGGCGGCGGCTGTTCGCGGGTGCTCGACGTCGATTCGATCCGGAATGAAGTAAAGGATCAACTCGGCGCGTCCACACTAGCAAGATTGGAAACAGAGCAGGTGCCGTGGCAGTTGGCGAGTTATTGCGGCGGCGGCGTGCAGTGGCGACCGGTTTTGACGAAAGGGAGCGTGTGCTGGCGGCGCTACACGATCGACATGGCGCTCGATTCAACCGGCGCGACGCTTTCGCCGGAAATGCTCAGCGCGCTGGAGAACTTTGAAAACGTCGTCTCGCACACGCCGCGCACGATCGAGTTTCTGATGCGTGAAGGCGAGTTGCTCTTCTCCGACAACCGGCGCACGATTCATGCGCGCACGCCGATCAGCAACGGGACGGCGTCAGATCGTTTGATGATACGAAGTTGGATCAGAAGGGGATAAAGATGGAACTCAGTGCTCTTGTCGGCACTTGGATTAATTCGAATCCTGATACACATAGCGTAGCACTCGTTAAAGCTACAGAGACCGATGGGCGGCTCAGGTTGCAAGTCTCGGCAGTTGGTGCTGATGGTTTGATCGATTGGGGCGCCGTCGAGGCTGACGTATTTGCCGCGACCCCCGACTCGCACGCGGGTGCGGGCTTCACCTGTCGTTACGAGTTTCCGCACGGCGAAACGCGTTTGCAGGGAATGATCATGAAGGGCCTGCTGGTGTTGGCCCAGTTTCATTTCTTCAATGACGACAGCAATCGCGAGAACGAATTTTTGCGCGAGTACTTCGCGATGACTCACGATCGTTTTCTCAAGGGGTAACTAATGATCAAAACTGGAAACGTCGCCAGTGTTTTGGGACGCTGGCTGAATACAAACCTTAACACTCCGACGATCGCTGAGTGCACCGTAGCGCAGGACAAAGACGGCATCACCGTGCAGGTCATCGGAGCTGATAAGGAACCGTGGCCCATTGCTCGTCCGACTATCCTCGCCAATCTTGAAGAGGAAGCGGGGCAACGTTCGGTTGCGTTGATGGCCAAATTCGATCTCGGTCATATAGTTGCCGACACTCACATGCGAGTGAACAAGGGCGTGTTCGTGATCGTCGTTTATGCCACGTTCAAAGACGGCAGCGGCCGATCGAATCACCTGTATCGCGAGTTCTTTTATCCTTCTGAGTGATTGGGTAAGCCGTGGTTTTTCTTTCAACGAAAACGGGGCAGTTCACTTACTTCGCACAGCAACTCGG
>DATNJO010000119.1:0-3641 GCA_035603895.1 Pyrinomonadaceae bacterium | reverse complement strand
GGTTACGACCGGCATGTTCACCGCAACTCCGGACGTGCTGCCGCGATTGATCGTGATCGTGTTGAACCAGATCGAAGGATCGCGAGCGATCACGCGAGCCGGAATACTTTTGACGTCGCTCTTCTCACTAAGTTCCAACAGCGATTTAAGACGTTCGTTTTCTGCTTCGGCCTGACGTGCCGCGTGGAGTTCAGCTTCGGCTTTTGCCAGACGTTCTTTCAATTGCACGTTCTCTGCGGCAGTGCCGCGAAAGTTCCAAATCTGTTGAAAGAAACCGGAAGTCGCGCCACTGACTTTCGACGACGTGCTTTGCAGCGGCGAGGAGAGCGCTTGCGTCCAGACGCGCAAAATCTTGTGTTCGCCGTTTGCGTCGCGCGCGTCAACCGCCATGATTACCAGGTTTGTGATCAGCAAAGTCACGAGCCAGAGCGGAGCTCGCTGACGGATTTCTCTTTGGGTACGAACCGAAGCCACTGCTTACTTACATCCCGCTGGTCATTGTGTTTTCCCACTTCACGCGTTTGAGGAGGTCGAAGTCAGACAACATCTTTCCGGTCCCCAGAACGACCGAAGCAAGCGGATCGTCGGCCAGTGAAACCGGCAGACCCGTTTCGATTGAAAGGCGCTTGTCGAGATTTTTCAATAAAGCGCCGCCCCCCGTTAATACAATACCGCGTTCGACGATATCTGCCGATAGTTCCGGCGGCGTTCGTTCGAGCGCCACGCGCACGGCGTTGATGATCGTCGAGATCGAATCCGCGAGCGCCTCGCGTATTTCTTCATCGGTGATGGTGATCGTCTTGGGGATTCCTTCGATGAGGTTGCGGCCCCGCACTTCGTACGACAGCGGCTCGTCGATCGGGTAGGCCGATCCGAGCTCGATCTTGATCGCTTCCGCGGTGCGTTCGCCGATTAATAAATTATACTTCCGCTTGATGTACTGAATGATCGCCTCGTCCATCTCATTGCCGGCGACCCGCACGGCGCGCGAGTAAACGATACCGCTCAAACTGATCACCGCTATATCCGTGGTTCCACCGCCAATGTCGACGACCATGTTGCCGTGAGGTTCGGTGATTGGCAGACCAGCGCCGATCGCCGCGGCCATCGCCTCTTCGACCAGATAAACTTCCGATGCTTTGGCGCGGTAAGCGGAGTCTTCGACTGCGCGACGTTCGACTTGTGTAATTTCAGAAGGGATACCGATGACCACGCGCGGGCTGACCCACGTTTTGCCGTTGTGGGCCTTGCGGATGAAGTGCTGAAGCATCTTCTCGGTAACTTCGAAGTTTGCGATAACGCCGTCTTTCATCGGCCGGATGGCGACGATGTTGCCGGGGGTGCGGCCCAACATATCCTTGGCGTCGCGGCCCACGGCCTCGACTTGATTCGTGACTTTGTTAATCGCCACGATAGAAGGCTCAGAGACGACTATGCCGCGACCCTTCGCGTAAACGAGTGTATTTGCCGTCCCCAAGTCAATCGCCAGATCACTGGAAAACAGACTGAAGATAGATTTGAAAGCCATTTAGACTTGTTCACTTCCCGTGCTGTAGTTTGGAACTTCGGGTGGGATCGGCGGCAAAATGTCAGTAGGGAGAGAATCCCTTCGCTCCATACCTCTTTAGACGCACCAAACACGTCCGACCTCCTAAGATACACCGTTAAGGCACGAACCGTAAACTGGTTTGTTGTTTGAACTTTTTTAGTAGTCCACAGGACCACAGAGCCCGCGCGACACCCGTCGCAACCGCTAGGCTTGGGCCGGGCCGTCGAAGGCGTTTACCGCCTCGAGTTCCAGGCTCTCCATGAGTTCCGGGACGGGGTCTTTCGGGGCCAGATCCGCCGCGAAGCGCACGCAGTTTTTGTTCGCCGCTTTTGCTTCGTACATCGCCGTGTCGGCGCACGCAATGAGTTGCTGCGGCGAGGATGCGTGTTTCGGAAATGCGGCCACACCAAAACTAGCCGTCAACGAAAGCTGCAAACGGCGTCCGCCGGTGAATTGATGTCTCAGAATCTTCTGCCGAATGCGCTCAGCGACTGTTCCCGCGAGCTCGATGCCGGTGTCGGGTAAAACGATTACAAATTCGTCGCCACCGTAACGGGCCACCGCATCCGTGTCGCGGATGGAAGAGAGAATCACGCCGGCCATTTCCATCAGCACGTGCGAGCCGACGAGGTGACCGTGCACGTCGTTGATGCGTTTGAAGTCGTCGAGATCGAGAAACAATGCAGCCACACTCGAACCATAACGCCGTGCGCGCCGGATCTCGTTCAGCAGGAACTGGCGCAAGTAGCGAGCGTTGTGCAGTTTGGTCAGGTCGTCTGTTTGCGACAGGCGTTCGGCTTCGGCGATGCGCACCGCATTCGCGAGTGCGGAAGCGATTGGCAATGAAAGCGAATCAAGCAATGCAACGTCAGTTTTCTTAAACGCACGTGCACCGGCGCCTTCACGAATACCTTCGATCACGCCGAGGATTCGTTCGCCACAAATCAACGGCACGGCGAGCACAAACTGCCCGCGCTCTTTTCGCTTGATGATTCCCATTCCGGCTGCCGCACGTTTCGCGGCTTTGCTTTCGGAGCCAATGGGCAGATCCGATTCACCGGTCAAGACGCGACGCCATTCTTCTTCGCTGCGGCTGCCCGCACCTTGTTGGCCCGGACAGCGAACCGCGATCGCTTCGAGCGTCGCGCTCTCCACGCCTTTCTCCTCGGAGAACAGATAGATGGCCCAGCGATCGGCACGAATCAGTTGTTCCAAACCAGCCAGCGCAGTGTTTGCGGCGCCACTCTGATCGCCGATGAAGTGCAAAGAAGCGACGAGATCAAACGCCGCGCGCAAATCGTTGAATTTGATCTTGGGTGGCAGTGACGAACAACCACGTCCGGCCGGTCTTTCCACGATCTCCGGCAATTGCAGTTCGCCCGAAGTGCCCTGGCCTTCAATCTCCCGCAGCAATGCTGGAAGTTGTGCCGATTTGTCGGCAATAGCGAGAAAACCGAGCCGTTTTAGCGTTGCGCCGTCGAGACTGCGCAGGTTAAGGCTCTGATATCCGTTCATCTGCCGGCGGCACGCAACCAGCGGTGCGCCGGGCCAAAATGCCTTTGCGTGGTTGATCGCCGTGTGCAGTTCAACCATGTCCGCGCCCGGTACCACTTCGTAAAGGACGGCGAGCGGCGGTGGACCATCAAGGTCGGAATGTGCGTTCTGGTTCTTCTGTTGCCGCGCCAGCGCAACCTCGACTTCAACTTCGCGCAGACCCTCGATCAGAGTTTTCACACCAGCCTGACGCAACGCCTCGATTAACTCGTAGGCCGGTGCTTCATGAGCATCAGTCAATAAAATTACGTGACTCGACACGCCCGTAGATCTCCGACTCAGGTTCGGCCGCGCGCGGTGCGGCCGGTAAGTGTAACTTTGTATTGACTGCTGTTGCCTTGCGGGTCCTGCGCTTCGACTGTTACCTCGCGAGTCCCGGCAGGAATTATCAGTTGGATTTGGAACGAGCCGTCGGGGTTAACGATCGTTTCGCGTCCGCTTACCCTGATCGTTGTGCCGGGTTCGGCACGGCCGCGTACGAGATAAAGATTGCCACCGAGAAGTTCGGCGGTAAGGTTAGAAGCACCGACTTGCGATC
>DATNJO010000118.1:0-20268 GCA_035603895.1 Pyrinomonadaceae bacterium | reverse complement strand
GAAACCAAACGTGAGTTCCGTGCACGCGAGATCGTTGTCGATGGTTTTGGGAACACCGCAGACGCGAATGCCGCGTTTATCAAACTCGTTCGCGATCGCCAGCGTGCCTTCGCCGCCCAGGACCACGAGGGCGTCGATTCCGAGTACGCGCATGTTGGAGATCGCTTCGTCGTAAACGTCTTCGACGCTGCGCTTGCCGCCTTCTCTTGCTCGTTCGATAAAGGCACCGCGGTTGCGAGTGCCGAGAATCGTGCCGCCGCGGGGCAAAAGTCCGCGCACTTCGCTGGGAGACAAAAGCCGGGTTTTAGTGGCTCCGAGCAGTCCTTCGAAGCCATCTTCGATACCGATGACGCGCATGCCGTGTTCGCAGGTCGCGGTTTTGACCACCGCGCGAATCACTGCGTTGAGACCCGGCGCATCGCCGCCCCCGGTTAAAATGCCGATGGTTCCGTACATGTGGATCCAAAGTCTACCATTGTCAAACACGAATTGCCGATTAGGAATTGTAGTCGTTGCTGATTTCGTTTAGCATACCAGCACTTTGGAAATCGATGACGAGGCAAAAGAGATAGTTCGCGAGATTGGCAGCGCGATCAACGAGTCAGTCGAGAATTCGACAAAAGTGGCTGAGGCGATCGAACGTCTACGCGAGGCGGGTTACGAAATGGAGCTGACGTTGCGGCTCGAGATTGGGTTGCGGCCCCATGCCGGCGACGACGATCAAGAGAGCGAAGCCGCAAGCCTCAATCTCACTGAAGAAGACCTGCAAGTGCTACAGCGAATGAAGATCAGGATCGATCCTGAACTTTAGCATTGCCGATTTTTGATTTTTGATTGTCGATTTTGTAACCCGCTTTAAAAAGTCGGCAATCGGCAATCGAAAATCGTCAATGTTACTCCGGGACTTCATCGCTGCCGGTTAAGGTTTGCTGCCGGAGTGCAGCCGCGCCCAGCACACATCCCGATGCTCACTCACCTGAGCCGAAGCCACAAGCAATTAACAGTGCATGCTGAACTTCAGGCCATCGACTATCAGGAAGATGGCAAATAAGGTCGCCGATGCGATCACGCTGAGCGATTGAGATGTGATCGAAATTCAGTGCGCAGGTAACCGGCATTCCGTCGTCCGGGGTCAGCACGATCTCGCTTGTCAGTCCGCGAATTGTTCGTGTTACGGGGACAACGATGATTTCGTTTAGACGGTCGATGATTTCGTCGCGCGTGAGGATTAGAACCGGTCGGCGTTTATCCGGAGGTCGAAACGTATACCAGCGGATCTCACCACGTCTCACCCGACGTTCTCCCAACCATCAGCGTCCCACGCGAGTGGGTCATCATCGGTTGAGAATTCAGCCGCAGCCGTGGGATGTGCTTGATATGCGGCAGCATCGGTAGCGGGTATCAAACGAGCTAAGGCTTTGCCATTGTCGGTGATGATAACTTCACCACCTTCTGCGGTCGTAGCGATCAAGTCGAAGAAATGATCTTTGGCCTCCTCGATATTAACCGTGTGAATCGGCATAACGTCATAATAGGTTGCTACCCGGTTTCTGACAAGAAGGTTAACTAATATCTGGTGCCGAAGTTACTGCGAGAACAGCTCAACGCTGTTCTCGCGTTTCTTTATGTGCAAACCGCAGGGTCTACTCCGGGACTTCATCGCTGCCGGTTAAGGTTTGCTGCCGGAGTGCAGCCGCGCCCAACAAACCACCCATGCCCATCGATTCCACTGCACTGCTCGGGACGAGCATCAAGGCACCTTTTTCTTTCAACCCTTCATACAACATGTTCATCGCGCGCAGGTGAAGCGCTGTTGGATTGTCGCGATAAGACCGGGCTGCTGTTTCAAACGAGTGGGCTATCTCGAC
The DNA here is from genome assembly GCA_035603895.1 of Pyrinomonadaceae bacterium. Classification (GTDB taxonomy): domain Bacteria; phylum Acidobacteriota; class Blastocatellia; order Pyrinomonadales; family Pyrinomonadaceae; genus PSRF01. Next base: position 18,400 of record DATNJO010000118.1, on the reverse strand, counting down.
TTCCGCCTGGCCCAGGATGATGCGTGCCTGTTTCTCGCGTGCTGCCTGCGCTTCGCGCGACATCGCGTCCTGCAATGCTGCCGGAATGATCACGTCGCGCATCTCCACTGACTGTACCGTTACGCCCCACGGGTTCGAACGTTGGTCGATCAACTGCTGCAACTCTTCCTCAATTCGTTCGCGGCCACGCAGGAGATCCGTCAGCGACGTGCGGCCGATGATGTCGCGCAGCGCGGTTTGCGCGGCCCAGCTAACCGCCTGCGGATAGTTCTGTACTTCAAGTGCTGCTTTCTCGGGATCGTAGACCATCCAGAAGAGCACTGCGTCGACGTTCACCGGAACAGTGTCTGACGTCAGCGTCTCTTCAGCAGCGAAGCTCGTAGTGATCACGCGCTGGTCTATCCACGCGGGAATCGTATCGACAAATGGAATGATCCAGAACAAACCCGGACCACGCAGACCGACGTACCGGCCCAAACGCAACACCACCGCTCGTTCCCACTGTCGCGCGACTTTCGGCGCTTGAGCCAGCAACGCGCCGAGAATGATGCCGATGACGAGCGGCGCGAAATTGAACGTCGCCCACGTTGCCAGACCGCCGAGCAGGGCCGGCAGGAGAAAACTCACGGCTGAAACGACGTTCATTCGTGGTGTCTCGACGGCGGGCAAACTACCCCTCGTTTGGATCAGGCTGGTGATAGGACTAGACATTGGTTTTCGTCTCCTTTGTGCGCCGGCTTTGAAGTTGATCAAGCAGATCATCGACGGAAAAGCCCATCGCTCCGGCTTCTTCGACAAACCGGTCGACGAGCTCTTTCAGGTGTTTTTCGTGTTCTTCGTGATGATTTGCGGCGAAATGGCGGGCGCTCACAAACGTTCCCACGCCTCTTCGTGTTTCGAGGATGCCGGAGCGTTCCAACTCGGCATAGACCTTGGCGACCGTGTTGGCATTCACGCGCAGCTCCACGGCCAACTGTCTTACAGTTGGCAGTTGCTCCCCGACCCGTAGCCGCCCCGTCGTGATCGCAAACTGGATCGCCCGCGTCAATTGCGCGTAGAGCGGCATCGGGTGCGAAGGGCTCAATGAGAACATCTCGGACATTTCAAGATTGTACTACGAGAGTAGTACAACTAAAGTTTCAGCCACAGACTGACACGGATGGACACGGACAGTTGGTAATTCATTAACGGGGTTCTTTTCTGGCTGAGTCCGTGTTTCTCCGTGTTTGTCCGTGGCTGATTTTGCTGGACGTAAAGGCTGTGTTATCTTGTGCGGCTCTTAAACCTGCCAGTTTTGTTCGCCTTTATAGGTCGAAAGAGGAGTTCAAGGACAGTATGTCTACGCCTAATGGAAACATGAGTGCCGATGGCCGCCCTGAGGGAAAGGTCGTGCAAATCATCGGTCCCGTGCTCGACGTCGAGTTCACGGGAGGTTACCTTCCGCCAATTTATCAGGCGCTGCGTGTGGTGTCTGATGGTTTTGACGTGCCTACGCCCATCGACGTGATTGCGGAAGTGCAGCAGCACCTCGGCGAAGGACGCGTGCGCACCGTTTCAATGACGCCGACTGACGGTATGGTGCGCGGCATGAGGGCGATCGACACCGGTGGTCCGATCACGATGCCGGTTGGCGAAGGCACGCTCGGCCGCGTCTTGAACGTCATCGGCGAACCTGTAGACACGCTTGGTCCGGTGAAGCACGACAAACGTTATCCGATTCACCGTCACGCGCCGACTTTCGAAGAGCAGTCGACCGAACTCCAGATGTTTGAAACGGGCATCAAGGTTATCGACCTGATTCAGCCGTTCTTGCGAGGTGGAAAGATCGGACTGTTTGGCGGCGCGGGCGTCGGCAAGACCGTTATCGTGATGGAGTTGATCAACAACATCGCGAAAGCGCGTTCGGGTTTTTCGGTGTTTGCCGGTGTGGGCGAGCGCACGCGTGAAGGAAACGACCTGCTGCGCGAAATGGTCGAGTCGCAGGTTATTCAGTTTGGCGAGGAGTTCAACAAAAACTTCCACGACACTGGCAAGTTTGACCTGACGAAGGTCGACATGAACACCATCGGCCAATCGAAGGTGGCGCTCATCTACGGACAGATGACTGAGCCTCCCGGCGCGCGCCTGCGCGTGGCGCTGTCGGGTCTGACGGTCGCCGAGTACTTCCGCGATCAAGGTCTCGACGTGCTGCTGTTCATCGACAACATCTTCCGCTTCACGCAGGCGGGTTCGGAAGTGTCGGCGCTGCTCGGACGTATGCCCTCGGCGGTAGGTTATCAACCAAACCTCGCCACGGAAATGGGCGAAATGCAGGAGCGCATCACGTCGACCAAGACGGGTTCGGTTACTTCAATTCAAGCGGTGTACGTGCCCGCTGACGACTACACCGATCCGGCGCCGGCGACGACCTTCGCGCACCTCGACGCGGTCACCGCGTTGTCGCGACAAATCGTGGAACTCGGTATTTATCCGGCGGTCGACCCGCTCGCTTCTTCGTCGCGCATTCTCGATCCGCGCATCATCGGTCAGGAACATTACGACACGGCGCAGGATGTGAAACGCGTGTTGCAGCGCTACAAGGATCTCCAGGACATCATCGCTATCCTGGGTCTCGACGAGTTGTCTGACGAAGATAAACTGATCGTCTCGCGCGCGCGCAAGATCCAGAGGTTCTTCTCGCAGCCGTTCTTCGTGGCCGCGCAGTTCACCGGTCTCGAAGGGAAGTACGTCAAACTCGAAGACACCGTGCGCGGCTTCCGCGAACTGGTCGACGGCAAACACGACGACCTTCCCGAGCAGGCGTTCTACATGGTCGGCACGATTGAAGAGGCAATCGAAAGGGCCAAGACGATCGCCCGGTAGAGTCAACTATGGCGGAGAAGATTCAACTCGAAGTAGTTACACCTGAACGGCGTGTGCTCGCGGAACCGGTTGATATGGTCACCGTGCCCGGCTTGGGCGGGGAACTCGGAATTTTGCCGGGACACACGCCGCTAATTTCGCAGCTTCAGACGGGCGTGCTCACGTACGCACAGGACGGAAAGAATGTTCAGTTGCACGTTTCGGGCGGTTTCGTTGAGGTGCGCGACGATCACGTTTCCGTGCTGGCTGAGATTGCGGAGCGCCCGGACGAGATCGACGCGGCGCGTGCGAAACTCTCGCGCGAGCGGCTTGAGAAGCAACTGAATCAGTGGAGTGGAACGGAAGAGGATTTCGAAGTAGCGCGAGCCAAGCTGGAACGATCCGTCGTGCGCTTGCAACTCGCGTCTCCTTCTCGGTAAACAAAAATCCATCCACAGATTACACAGATATCTGCGATATCTGCGTAATCTGTGGATGGATTTCTACTTTAACGCGATTGCGTCCTTCATTTCTTTTACTGCTTGTTGCAGTCCAACAAAAATAGCGCGGGCGATGATGTTGTGGCCGATGTTAAATTCGGTGATCTCGCCGATCTGCGCCAATGCCCCGACGTTTCGATAAGTCAGCCCGTGTCCCGCGGCAACATTCAATCCTTTACGCAGCGCCAGCTCCGCGCCTTCTTTCAATCTCTGTAATTCACGCGCTGCACGTTCGGCTCCTTCGCCGTGAATGCCACGCCCGCCGAGCGTCGCTTCGGCATAAGCCGCAGTACACAACTCCACTTGCCGCGCGCCGACCTGTTGCGCCACTTCGATCTGCGCCGGATCGGGATCGATAAACAAACTCGGCATGATGCCAGCTTCACGGATTCGATCCACCGCCCTGGCGACGACCGCGATGTTTGCTTTGGCGTCGAGTCCGCCTTCGGTCGTGATCTCGTTTGGCCGTTCGGCGACGAGCGTGACGGCATCGGGTGTTGTTTGCAACGCGATCTCGAGCATCTCGTCAGTCGCGGCCATCTCAAGATTGAGGTAGGTGGTGACTGAGTCGCGCAACAATCGAATATCGAGGTCCTGAATGTGACGGCGATCGCCCCGCAGGTGAACAGTGATTCCGTCCGCGCCCGCTTGCTCACACGCCATCGCCGCGGCGATCACGCTCGGTTCGGGAGCGCGCCGCGCCTGGCGCACGGTAGCGACGTGATCGATGTTGATGTTGAGGCGTGCCATTGGGAGCATTATAGGACCTACAGGTCTTATAAGTCCTATACGACCTATAGTTTCAACTCGTGTACCGCCCTGATGGCGCCGTCGTAAACGCCGCGCCGCGCTTGCTGCCGGATCAATCCCACTTCACTCAGCATCCGAAAGCTGTCGCTCATCAAACTGATCTTGCTGCCTTCGTTGTGATCCCAACGCACCGGAACTTCCTTCAGTCTCAACCCGGCACGGAACGCCAGGTACAGCAATTCAACGTCGAAACCAAACCGATCCACAGTCGCCGCTTCGACCAGCGGCCGGCACACGCTCATGCGAAAAGCTTTGAACCCGCATTGTGTATCCCAGAACGGCAAACCGGTTGCGAGCCGCACCGCCAGATTGAAAACGCGTCCGCCCTGCTCGCGCCGCCACGGTTGATGCACGCCGATCAGTTTGCGATCCAGCGCGCGCGAGCCAAACGTCACGTCAAACTGTCCGCTCAAGATCGGCTCGACGAGCTTCGGTGCTTCAGTGATCGGCGTCGAAAGATCTGCGTCTGAAAACAGCACGACCTCGCCGCGCGCGGCGAGCAGTCCCAGCCTCACCGCCCGGCCTTTTCCGAGATTTGATTTGTAACTGATGACCGAAGTGCGCAAGGAACCGCTGTCGCTGAATATCGAACGCGCGATCCCGGCAGTGTCGTCGGCAGAGCCGTCGTCGACGACGATCACTTCCGCGTCGGGCCAGCTTTCGCGCAAGTAATCCACGACCGCCAGCAGGGTATTCCCTAAGCGGACCGCTTCGTTATAAGCGGGAATAACGATCGAGAGAGACGCAGACATTCAGGGTGCTCGTCGGCAATATAACACAGCCGGTCATTGACGATTGTTGATTGACGATTTTTGCTAGCGGTTGGGTCTTGGCGCACAAATCATCAATCGACAATCGTCAATCGGCAATGACCGGTGGTATATTTCGAGCGTGGAAGTAGCACAGCAATTCAAGGATTACCGGAAGAGGGCTATTGGCTGGAAGTTTGCGATCACTGCCACGGCGGTGATCCTGGTGGCGGCGATAATCGGCGGCACGATCGGCAGCGCACGGCGATTCAGCAGCCTGACTTCCATCGGCGCCAAAAACTCCTATCGCGTGGCCGACGAGATCGAACGCGACTACAACGAAGCGGTCGATACGATCACCTCCAACTACTCGGGCGACATCGATCACGAGAAAGCAACTCAGGCCGCAATCCAGGGAATGCTCTCTACGCTCGATCCCCACTCCGCGTACTTTCCTTACAACGAATTCAGGAAGCTGAAAGAAGATCAGGATTCGCGCTTCTTCGGGATCGGCGTCACCATCGTGCAGCATCGCGACGGTGTTTACGTGCAGTCAGCGGTCGAGGGCACGCCCGCGGCGAAGCTCGGCTTGCGCTATGGCGATCGCATTCTTGAAGTGGACGGCAAGGACGCGCGCGAGTGGTCCAGCGAACAAGTTTCCAAGAACGTGCGCGGTGCGTTGGGCGAGCCGGTGACGTTGAAAGTCGAGCGCGCCGGTTCCGAAGCGCCGCAGTACTTCACGATCGTTCGCGACGCAGTGCCGTTGTTGACGATCCGCAACGCTTACATGATTCGTCCGGGCACGGGGTACATCGGGCTCACCGGTGGTTTTCAGCGTTCGAGCGATGAAGAGTTGGCGAAGGCGATGAAACGCCTTCAGGAGCAGGGGATGCGCCAGCTCGTGCTCGACTTGCGTGGCAATCCGGGTGGTCTGCTCGATCAGGCGATCGAAGTTTCGAGTGAGTTTCTGCCGCGCGGTACGACGGTCGTTTCAGTGAAAGGACGCACGGAGTACGCGCAGCCGTTTGTTTACAAGTCCACCGGCACGGAGCCCGCGACGTTGCCGCTTGTGATCCTGATCAACCGGAACACCGCGTCCGCGTCAGAGATCGTTGCGGGCGCGATTCAGGACCACGGGCGTGGTTTGATTGTGGGTGAGACGAGTTTTGGCAAGGGACTCGTGCAGCGCGTCTTTCAACTGCCGTTCAATACGGGATTGACGTTGACGACGGCGCGTTACTACACGCCGTACGGGCGCTCGTTGCAACGCGATTATTCGAGCGGTTCGCTTTATGATTACTACACGCGTCACGATCCGGCAGACACCCCACCGCCGCCGGGACCGCGCAATCTCGAATCGCCGCTCGCGTTGGCATCGCCGACGCCGCATCCGCACACTGGGCCGCCAGTGCAAACAGCAGTCGGCCGTGTGTTCTACGGTGGTGGTGGCATCACGCCGGACATCGAAGTGAAAGAGGGGGTAGCGACGCCGTTGCGTTTGCGCATTGCGGAAGCCGCGTTTCATTTCACGAGATATTTAGCGGCGGGAATTGTGCCGGCGTTGGAGTCGTACAAGGTTGATAAGGTGCAGTACGGGAAGAACCCGAAGCCGGGGGATTTTGCTATCTCGGATCGGGTGTTGGAAGCGTTTCGCAACTTCGTTCGCACACATCCCGAGAACCAGCTCCAGCCCGCGCAGATCGACGAAGAGTTGGAGTTCGCGAAAATGAGACTCCGCCAGGAGATCATCACCGCAGCCTTTTCCAACGACGCCGGCGCCCGCGTGTTGCTCGATAGCGACGTCCAGGTCCTGCGCGCCCTCGAAGCCTTACCGGACGCGAAGCGATTGGCCGACAGCGCCCGCAGCAGCGTGTGGCAGGGTTGATTTGAGCCACAGACGAACACGGACGAACACAGAAAGATAGTTATCTGTGTTCGTCCGTGTTCGTCTGAGGCGAACTATCTCTATTGCATTCAGCGGTCGACTTTAATTAATATTCGCGCCGCGTTGCGTAACACCGTTCCGCCTTTTTTCTTAGGCAATCGTTCTACTCCCACGCAGTTTATTTAAACAACCAGAGTTGAAAGGACACTTTCGCATGAAAGACCGGTCGCGCTCCGTTTACGATTTCGGATTACTAGTGGTGATCGTTTTGGCGGTGGCCCTGGCTACCGTCACTGTCTATTCGCAAAACCAGACGCCCACGCAACCTCCAGCGCCCGGTCCCGCTGCCGCGCAGACTCCGCGAGCAACTCCCAGCCCGAGTCCAACGCCAACACCGGTCAACTGGTCTACCGATCCGGTGCTCAAGCGTTTCGTCTTCCGCAGCATTGGTCCAGCCAGCATGGGCGGGCGCATCGACGACATCGCGGCTGCCGAACAGAATCCCTACATCATCTACGTCGCGTTTGCGACGAACGGCGTTTGGAAGTCGACAAACAACGGCACCACTTTCACGCCCGTGTTCGACACGTACGGCACCCACTCGATCGGCGACGTCGCCGTTGCGCCTTCCGATCCAAACATCGTTTGGGTCGGCACCGGCGAAGCCAACAATCGCCAGAGCTCAAGCTTCGGCGACGGAATTTACAAGTCCACCGACGGCGCCAAGACGTTCACGAAGATGGGTCTGGAAGACTCGCAAACCATCGCGCGCATCGTGATCGATCCGAAAGATCCAAACATCGTCTATGCCGCAGTGCTGGGCCATCTCTTCGGTCCCAACAAGGAACGCGGTGTTTACAAAACCACTGACGGCGGGCGCACGTGGACCAACGTGAAGTTCATCGACGAAGACACTGGCTTCACGGACATCGCGATGGACGCCTCAGACAGCAAGATTCTCTATGCCGCTTCATATCAGCGACGCCGCACCAACTTCGGTTTCAACGGCGGTGGACCCGGCAGCGGCATCTGGAAAACGATCGACGCCGGCAAGACGTGGAAGAAACTCGAAGGCGGCGGTTTGCCCGAAGGACTTCTCGGCCGCATCGGCCTGGACGTTTCGCGTTCGAATCCCAACATCGTTTACGCGCAGATGGAAGTCGGTACGAGCGTTGGAACCGGCGGCGACGAGCCAGTTGGCGGTCAAACGGCGCCGAGTCCGAGTCCTTTGCCATCGGCGAGCCCCTCACCTAGCCCGACTGCTTCCCCAACACCAGGGCCGCCCGATCCGAAGAAACCGGGCGTGTGGCGGTCGGATGACAAAGGCCGCACGTGGCGCATCGTCAGCAACGAAAACAATCGCCCGATGTACTACAGCCAGATTCGCGTCGATCCGAAGAACCCGGAAAACGTTTACGTCGGCGGTTTGAACTTCAGCAAGTCAACCGACGGCGGCAAGACTTTCCGTTCGCTGCAACAGGGCATCGCGCATAGCGACAATCACGCGATCTGGGTCAATCCCGCGAATGGCGATCACCTGCTGGTTGGTAACGATGGTGGTTTGAACGTCAGTTACGATCAGGGCGCGACGTGGGAGTTCGTCAACACGATCCCCGCCGCGCAGTTCTACGCGATCGGCGTCGACATGCGAAAGCCTTACTACGTTTACGGTGGTCTACAGGACAACGGATCGTGGGGTGGACCAAGCCAGACGAGAAGTCAGCAGGCTGGAATCACCAACGCGGATTGGTATCGTGTCGGCGGTGGCGACGGTTTCTATACGCAAGTCGATCCGACTGACTACAACATCGTTTACGCGGAGTCGCAGGGCGGCGCGATGCAGCGTCTCGACCTGCGCACCGGAAGAAACGTGAGCATTCGCCCGCGCGGTGTGCCGCGCGCTGGTGGTGGTCGTGGACGAGGTGGACAAGGCGGCGGTGCTACACCCGCGGCGAGTCCATCGCCAGGAGCTTCGCCGGAGGCGTCGCCCACGCCTGACACACAAGCGCAACTCGCCGCTTTCGCAGCCGCGCAAGGGTTCGGCGGTTTTGGCGGCGGAGGGAATCTCGCGTCGAATGTCGTACCCACGCCGGGACCAAACGAAGTCTATCGTTTCTACTGGAACACGCCGATCCATCTCTCGCCACACAATCCACGTGTTGTTTGGGCGGGCGGCAATCGTCTGTTCCGCTCGATGGACCGTGGCGACACGTGGACCGCGACGATCGATCTCAGCAAACAGATCGATCGCAACACGTTGCCGATCATGGGCGTGCCCGGCAATCAGGCGATGGCTTCCAAGCACGACGGCTACACCGGCTACGGTTACGTCGTGACGGTCGCGGAGTCGCCGAAGGTGCCCGGCATTCTTTGGGTCGGCACTGACGACGGCAACGTGCAGGTCAGCAAGGACGGCGGCGCGACCTGGACCAACGTGGCGAAGAACGTTCCCGGCATTGGCGACACGTATCACATCTCGCGTGTCGAGCCGTCGCGCTACGACGCGGGCACGTGTTATCTCGCCGTTGATGGTCATCGTTTGGACGATCTGAAGCCGTATCTCTTCGTCACGCGCGATTACGGCGCGACCTGGACGTCGCTCGTGAACAACTTGCCGAAGTGGGGCACGGTCAACATCGTGCGTGAAGATCCGAGGAACAAGGATCTGCTGTATGCGGGCACGGAGTATGGCTTGTACATCTCGCTGAATGGCGGCGCGGAGTGGAAGCCGTTCATGTCGGGCATGCCGGTGATGCGCGTTGACGACATTCTGGTCCATCCACGCGATAACGATCTGATCATCGGCACGCACGGGCGTGGCATTTACATTCTCGACGACATCACGCCGTTGCAGCAGTTGTCACAGAAGGTGATGGACTCTGAAGCGCATCTGTTCGAAGTCAGACCGGGAACGATCTGGATGAACGATCCGCGTCTCGGACGTTACTGGGGCGGCGCGAAACTCTTCCGCGGCGCCAATCCCGCGCCCGGCACGGCGATTAGTTACTACTTGAAATCCGCGCCGTCAGGTGATGTGAAGATCACGATCGCGGATTACACCGGCAAGGTCATGCGCAACATCACCGGCACGAAGGAAGTTGGTTTGAACCGGGTGCAGTTTAATCTGCGCGGCGATCCGCCTCCGCGTCCCGTTGGTGGTGGCCCCGGTGGCGGGGGCGGTGGTGGTGGAGGAGGAGGCGGCGGAGGCTTCGGCAACATCTTCAACCAGGGTCTGCCGCTCGAAGCTGGTACTTACAATCTGAAGCTGACGGTCAACGGCAAGGACTACACGACGAAAGTGGTCATTGAAAACGATCCGGGTTTTCAACCATAGACTCGACAGATTACGCACTTCAAATAGTAGGTCTCGGGCATCCCAAGCAACACGGGGTGATCCGAGGTCTGCATGCGTTTTTCAATCACCTGCACGCGACGGTGAGCGTCGTTCGCCGCCTGGTCCACGATCTCCAGGAACAGATCTTCAGAAACGTGATACGAACACGTACAAGTAATCAGCACACCGTTCGGGTTCAGTAGCTTCACCGCGCGCAAGTTGATCTCTTTGTAACCGCGTAATGCTGATTTCAAGCTCGCGCGGTTCTTCGCAAACGCCGGCGGGTCGAGCACGATCGCATCGAACCGATCGCCACGCATTTCAAATTCCCGCAACGCGTCGAAAACATTCGCTTCACGAAACTCGACATTCGCCAGGTTGTTGAGTTCAGCGTTGTGTCTCGCGGCGGCAATCGCATCGCCAGAGATGTCGATACCGATCACCTCGTCGCAAACGCTCGCGAGATGCAACGCAAACGCGCCGTTGAAGGTGAAGCAGTCGAGCGCACGGCCGCAATTCGTGGTGTGGGCGGCTGCGCGTGCGGCGAGCCGGTTCTCGCGTTGATCCAGAAACGATCCGGTCTTCTGTCCCGCGCCCGGTGAAACGACGAAACGCAATCCGTGTTGCAGAATCTCAAACTCGTCAGGTGCGTCGCCATAAACTGTCGCCGCGATCAGCGGCAAACCCTCGAGTTCGCGCACGCGCGCATCGTTGCGCTCGATCACCGCGCGCGGCTGAAACTCTTCGATCAGTATTTCCGTGAACGTGTGCTTGAGCGACTCAGTACCTTGCGACAGTGTTTGCAGCACGAGCACGTCGTCGTAACGATCGACGATCAACGACGGCAGCAAGTCGCCTTCGGAATAAATCAAACGGTAGGCGTTCGTGTCACCCGGAATGTGGCGTCGTGAAGCCGCGTCAAGAATTCGGCGGCGCCACCACTCGCGATCGATCTCTTCGTTTGTTAAGGTCAGAAAACGCAGGGCAATTTGCGACGCAGCACTGTAAAAAGCCTGCCCGATGAAGTTGCCGCGCTCGTCTTTAACGGCCACGACCGAACCGCCTTCGCCGTCGATATCGACCACGTCGCTCCGGTAGATCCACAGATGTCCATGCCGCACGCGATCCGCGCCGCGCTTGTTGACTGTCCCCGTTTGCATCGAGGCCATGTTATCCGGCGAACGTGTTAATTGCGACCGTGAATTACGGTGTGTTAGGCTTCGCGTGTCCTCGATCGACCATGGCTACCAAAACAAAAGGCGAGCGGCGCGAGCGGTTTGAAACGCCATCGGGTATCCAGCTTCCAGTTGATTTCAATCCCGAAAACACCGGCCCGGTAAACTACGAACAAGACCTCGGCGCGCCGGGCGAGTTTCCCTATACGCGCGGCATTTACCGGAACATGTATCGCGGGCGGCTGTGGACCATGCGCCAGTACGCGGGCTACGCGACCGCGGAAGAATCGAACGCTCGTTACAAATATCTTTTGGCGCACGGCACCACGGGTCTTTCCGTAGCGTTTGATTTGCCAACCCAAATCGGCTTGGACTCCGACGATTCGCTCTCGCTCGGCGAAGTTGGCAAAGTCGGTGTGGCAATCGATTCGCTCGACGACATGGAGCGGCTCTTCGAAGGAATTCCACTCGACGAAGTTTCCACGTCGATGACCATCAACGCGACCGCCGCGATCCTCCTCTCGCTTTATCTCGCGGTCGCGCGCAAGCAGAACGTTTCGTTCGACAAAGTCAGAGGCACGATCCAGAACGACATTCTCAAGGAGTACATCGCGCGCGGCACTTACATTTATCCGCCGCAGCCGTCGCTGCGGTTGGTGACTGATACGTTTGCTTACTGCGCGCGCGAAGTGCCGAACTGGAACACGATCTCGATCAGCGGTTATCACATTCGTGAAGCTGGTTCGACGGCGGTGCAGGAAGTTGCGTTCACACTTGCCGACGGAATCACCTACGTCGAAGCAGCGCTCGCCGCAGGTCTGGCGGTTGACGATTTCGCGCCGCGCATTTCGTTCTTCTTCAACGCGCACAACAATCTGCTCGAGGAGATCGCGAAGTTTCGTGCAGCGCGGCGTTTGTGGGCGCGCATCATGCGCGAACGATTCGACGCGCGCGATCCGCGTTCGCTGATGCTTCGTTTCCACACGCAGACCGCGGGCTCGTCGTTGACCGCGCAACAGCCGGACGTGAACGTTGTGCGCACGACGATTCAGGCGTTGGCGGCGGTGTTGGGTGGAACGCAGTCGTTACACACAAACTCGATGGACGAGGCGCTTGCATTGCCGACTGAAGCAGCAGCCCGCGTAGCGTTGCGCACACAGCAGGTGATTGCTTATGAATCCGGGATTGTCGATACGGCGGATCCACTCGCGGGCTCGTACGCGATTGAAGAGTTAACGGAACAAGTCGAGAAACTGGCGCGTGAGTACCTTGAAAAGATCGACGCGATGGGGGGAATGCTGCGTGCGATCGAGACAGGGTACGTGCAACGGGAGATTCAGGAGTCGGCTTATCGTTACCAGCGGGCGATTGAGTCGCAGGAAGAGATCGTGGTCGGCGTGAATCGTTTTCAGATCGATGCAGAACCGCCCATGTCGTTGTTGAAGATCGACGAACAACTCGAACGGGGGCAGATCGAACGTCTGCGCGCGCTGCGTGCGCGCCGCGACGCGCGGGCGACGGAGTCGGCGCTAAACAAGCTCGAACAAGCTGCTTCCACAACTGAGAACCTGTTACCGCGAATACTCGAATGCGTCGAGTCGTACGCAACGGTCGGCGAGATCAGCAATCGACTGCGACGCGTCTGGGGCGAGTACCGGGAAACATCAACAATTTAGGTGTACTTTGTGTCTCTGTGTCTCTGTGGTTGCTCGGTTGTGTTAACCACAGAGAACACAGAGACGCAGAGGAAAGATAATCAGTGAACAGAAGAACCTTTACAAAGTTGATCGGGTTGAGTGGGTTAGCAATTGGCTTCGGCAGTCTCCCATCGCTTGCGCGCAAACCCGCGCCGCAGTTTTCCATCACGATGGACGACTTCTTTTGGCAGAACCCGTTGAAGCTGACAGGCGCCGAACGCAACCAGGCGATTCTCAATACATTCAGCAAGCATTCAATCAAGGCCGCGCTGTTCGTCATCGGTAAAAACATCGAAGCAGTCGAGGGCAAACAGCTTCTCTCCGCCTGGGATCGCGCCGGTCATATACTAGCCAATCACACTTACTCGCATACCAACTTCAATGCGCCCGACGCAGATGTAAAGGCTTACCAGGACGACATCCTGCGCGCGGAAGCTTTGCTGAAAGACTTTCCGCGGTACGCCAAGTACCTGCGCTTTCCGTTTCTGAAGGAAGGCGACACTGTCGCAAAGCGCGATGCGATGCGTGCGTTTCTGACGGAACATAACTACCGCAACGGTCACGTCACGATCGACGCTTCCGATTGGTACGTCGACCAGCGGATGACCGCTCGTTTGCAAAGTAATCCCGCGGCGAATCTAAAGCCATATCGCGATTACTATCTCGAACATATATGGTCGCGCGCGCAGTACTACAACACGCTCGCGCAGCGCGTGATCGGTTATCAACCCAGGCACACACTGCTCGTGCACTTCAATCTTCTCAACGCACTGTTTCTCGACGATCTGATCGCGATGCTCAAGGCGAAAGGCTGGCAATTGATCGACGCCGAGGAAGCATTCACGGATCCTGTTTTTGCATCCAAGCCAAACGTCATCCCCGCAGGCGAGAGCCTCATCTGGTCACTCGCCAAAGAGAAAGGAACGCTCGCGAAGGCGCTATCCCGCCGAAGACAGCAGATACGAAGCCGCGCGAATGACAAAGTTAGGACTATGAAAACAAAACTCCCGCTGCTCGCTTGCCTCTCGCTGTTTCTCACGACCATTGCTACCGCCCAGACTCAAAACGCACAGCCCCAAGACGGCTCATGGCTGCGCTACACCGTGAAGGGCGAAGAGTTTTCCGTGACCTTGCCAATCGAACCCGCGATGAAGACTTCGGACGTATTCGTAATACGACTGAAGAAGAGTCGTTTGGAACGGGTGATCCAGGCCAAAGACGGTGATTTGGCTTATACAGTTTACGTTTACGAAAACCCGAAGCCGCGCCAGTCGTTGAAGGAGTTTATTGACGAACAAACCGCGAGATCCGATCTGGACCTCAAATTCGAACGCGAGCTGAAGGTCGGTAAGTTCACCGGTCAACAGTATTCATCGCACGATCGCGACTTTCCTTCTACGGAACAGTATTTCGCTACCGAGGGACGCTTCTATCGCTTCGTGGTGCGCGGCGCAACCGCCGAACACGCAGGCGTGCAGCCGTTCTTTTCCTCTGTCATGCTGGGAAAGAAACAGGAAGGCGTCGAAGTTCTTGAAGGCGGAATGGCGGCGGAGACCGGTCAAAGGAATTACGTAGGAAAGGAAGTCGACACGAAGGCGCGCCTGCTCAGCAAGCCGGAGCCCAGTTACACTGACGCAGCCAAACAGCGCGGCATAGTTGGTACAGTAATCTTGAAAGTGGTTTTTTCTGCTTCAGGAAAGGTCACGAACATTCGCGTGGTCCAGGGCATGCCTGACGGGTTAACGGAAAGGGCCATAGAGGCGGCGAGGAAGATCAAATTTATTCCGGCCTCCAAAGAAGGAAAGTTCGTCTCGATGTGGATGCAACTGGAGTACAACTTCAACCTCTACTGACATGAAAACAAAACTCCTCCTCATCACCTGCATTCTGATTTTGTTCGCCAGTGTGGCTATGGCCCAAACGTGCGACGTCGGCAAGGATGTTAACCGGAAGGCACGCTTCGCGATGAAACCCGAGCCGAGTTATACGGACGAGGCGCGACAGAATCTCATCGCCGGAACGGTCGTTTTGAAGTGCATCTTTAGATACGATGGTAGCGTGACGAACATCAGGACTGTTTCAGGTCTGCCTTACGGTCTAACGCAGAAGGCGATCGAAGCTGCGCGCCGGATCAGATTTGTTCCCGCCATCAAGGACGGAAAGCACGTCTCGATGTGGATGCAACTCGAGTACAACTTCAATCTCTTTTGATGCCGCATCTACTCGAAGTCAACGATCTGCGAACGCATTTTCCAACGCGTGCGGGGTTGGTGCGTGCGGTTGAGGGGGTTAGTTTTTATCTCGACCGTGGCGAGTTGCTCGGATTAGTCGGTGAGTCTGGCTGCGGCAAGTCGATGACGGCGCTCTCGGTCATGCGGCTCGTCGCGCCACCCGGAAAGATCGTCAGTGGCGAGATTCTTTTCGATGGTAAAGACCTGCTAAAACTCTCGGACTCCGAGATGCGCCAGATGCGCGGTGACGACATCGCGATGATCTTTCAGGATCCGATGACGTCGCTCAATCCGGTTTACACTGTCGGCGAACAGATCGCCGAAGCACTGCGGCTGCATCGTAAGATGTCGCGCAAAGAGGCACGGCAGGCCACGATCGAGGCGATGCGCGAAGTCGCGATTCCCGATCCCTCGCGCCGCATCAACGACTATCCACACCAACTCTCCGGTGGTATGCGCCAGCGCGTGATGATCGCGATGGCGTTGGCCTGCAATCCAAAGTTGTTGATTGCCGACGAACCGACGACCGCCCTCGACGTAACCATTCAAGCGCAGATTCTTGAATTACTGGACGAACTCAGAAAGCAACGTGAGCTCGCCGTGCTTTTGATCACACACGATCTCGGCGTTGTCGCCGAAGTCGCCGATCGCGTCGCCGTGATGTACACGGGTCGCATCGTCGAAGAGTCGCCGGTTGAAGAACTCTTTGCGCGCCCGAAGCATCCGTACACTGAAGGCTTGCTGCGCTCGGTGCCGAAGCTCACTGGTGAGGACGTGATCAAGAAAGAACGGCTCGAAACGATCGAAGGTGTCGTTCCGAGTCCGACAGATTTGCCGTCCGGTTGTCACTTCGCGCCGCGTTGTCCGCACCGAATGCCGCGTTGCACGGAAGAGGAGATTCCGCTTTATCAGCTCGACGGCGGCGTGCAGGTGCGTTGCGTGCTTTATGATCTGGCGGCTGCGGTAACGGCCGATCACCAAACTACACGTGATGGAACAGGTTCAAGTTAAAGACCAACCAACACCACCACCCGCAATGCGCCAAACGCTCGTTAGCGTTCGCGGGTTGGTGAAACATTTTCCGGTGGAAGGTTCTGATGATGTGGTGCGCGCAGTCGATGGCGTGTCGTTCGACATTTTCGCCGGTGAAACGTTGGGACTCGTCGGCGAATCAGGTTGCGGAAAATCGACAGTCGGACGCTGCGTGTTGCGTTTGATCGAACCGACCGCGGGTCAAATAACATTTGCCGGTCAGGACGTACTCTCGCTCGACAAGAAGCGGTTGCGGCAGCTTCGCCGCGAGATGCAGATTATCTTCCAGGATCCTTACGCATCACTAAATCCGCGAATGAAGGTTGGCGACATCATTGCCGAGCCGCTGGTGATTCATAACATCGGCAAAGCCGGCGATCGCAAGGATGAGGTTGCGGGTTTGTTGAAGCGTGTCGGACTCGATCCGGATTACATGAATCGTTACCCGCACGAGTTCTCCGGCGGTCAACGACAACGCATCGGAGTCGCGCGCGCGCTCGCGCTCAATCCCAAGTTGATCGTCGCGGACGAACCTGTTTCCGCATTGGACGTCTCGGTTCAGGCACAGGTGGTAAACTTGTTGCAGGAACTTCAGGAAGAGTTCAAACTAACTTACTTGTTCATCTCGCACGGCCTCGCAGTTGTCGAACACATTTCGACGCGCGTGGCAGTGATGTATCTGGGTCGCATCGTAGAGATCGCCGATGCTGCTGAGTTGTATGCGCGGCCGTTGCATCCATACACGCAGGCGCTACTATCTGCGATACCGATTCCCGATCCGCGGCAGAAGCGTAAACGAATCATCCTGCAGGGCGACGTCCCGACGCCGATCAATCCGCCTTCAGGTTGCCGTTTCCGCACGCGCTGTCCGCTCGCAATTGAAGAGTGTGCGCATATCGATCCGGAGTTGCGTGAAGTGTCGCCCGGTCATCACGTCGCTTGCATACGCGTGCAAGGCTGGACCGAAGCGCCATCACGATATTAAGCCACGATTTTGAAACATTGATTCGCCACATGGCGTATCAGACGAGTCAAAAACAAAACCCTCTCATAGGAGATCAAAGCCAATGAGTGCTCCCCAGGATCCTAACTTCCAGGCACCACCACCGCCGCAACCAACGCCCGCAACCGAGCCGCAAGCGTCACGACCGACCAAGCTACTATGGCCCATCGCCATCGGCGTGTTCGTTTTGGGACTGATCTTTATCGGCGGCGGGATCGCTAAGTTGCTTGCGGGAGGCATCGGCACAGGCGCTGCTTTGTGTTTCCTGGGCATAGTGCTGTTTGCCTTGAGTTTCATCCGGTTGCCGTCGGTGCCGAATCCGGAGCCGCCGATGTCGTGGTTCGAGAAAGTCACCGGAATCTTCTACGAACCATCGCGTGTCTTTCGCAACTTACGTTTTCATCCAGCCTGGCTCGGCGCGTTTCTGGCAATCTGGGTGCTGACGACGATATACTCGACCGCGTTCGTTCAACGAATCACTCCTGAACGGATTGTCGACCACACGGTGGAAAAGGTTGCGCAGATGGGGCCACCGTTTGCGCCGCCACCCGAAGCGATCGACAAGATGCGCACAGACCAAATGGATTCATTCAAGAATCCGGTCCAACGCGTAGGCAATGTGCTGAAATCTCTTGTCGGTATTTTTGTGTTCAGCGGCTTGATTCCCGCGGCATTGATACTGCTCGGAGTTTTAGTGTTTGGTGGACGAATCAACTTCTGGCAAGCGCTGGCGGTAGTTTTCTATTCCGCGCTTCCGGTCATCTTCGTTCAGAAAATTCTCGGGCTTGTGATTCTCTACTTGAAAGCGCCCGAGGACTTGCACCCGGTCCTGAATGCGGAAACCACCCTGCAGGACAACCTCGGAATCCTGCTTTCTCCCGCCGAACATCCGGTGCTGTTTGTGATGGCGAGCTTTATTGGCCTGACGTCGTTCTACTGGCTGTGGTTGCGCGCCAAGGGAATTCATTTCGGAGGGACGCGCGTCAGTACAGGTCAGGGCTGGGGCGTAGCGATTACGTTGTGGTTGTTGCTGCTGATCTTCGTGGTGATCATCACCGCATTGTTCCCGGGCTTCATCTCGTAAGGCCATATCAGAAACCCACCGACGAAATTTAGTTGGGGTATCAGAAAACCCACCAACGA
>DATNJO010000117.1:0-3293 GCA_035603895.1 Pyrinomonadaceae bacterium | reverse complement strand
ACAGCGAGTAAGCGACTGAGTTAGTACAGAGGTAATGGCCACGGTTCGGAATCACCGTGCCGTTCGGAATGACGCAGCGAGCCACACCATCCGAAGCTGCAACGGCGTAACCGGTGCCGGCGCCGGAATCACTGACTGTGTGATCCGCACCGCTGTTGTTGTAGATCTCAACGAACTCGTCGTTCGCGCCACTTGGTCCACGAACGCGGAATTCACTGATGAGCAACTGTCCAGCAGTGGCTGCGGGACCGGCAAACGGAGTACAGGAGAATGCTCTCGGCGTGACGATTAACGACCAGCTATTGAGCGTTCCCGTATCGACCGCAGCCTGATCCGAAGCGATTACCCGCCACGTACCCAGAGTACTAGCGCCATTCATCTTGTTGAGTTCACCGACCGGCTCCTGCGGACCAAAGCCAAGCACTGGCCAGCTTGGTGAGTTAGCGATTGGCAGCCAACTGCCGGTGTATGGCGCCTGCGCGTTAGTGGCAAGCAGGATATCGCCAACAGCCTGATTGTCGATCACCATGTTTGTGATGTTGTCGCCATCGCCGCCGCCTGCAACAGCGCCGCCGATGAACGAGACCACATCCACACCGTAACCGTTCGGCGCCTTGAAGCCGAAGGTAACGTCGCCTGGGAAGGTGTGCGGAAGACTATCAACGCGGACGTTGAGATCGGCGATCTCAAAATCGTCCGTGATGGTTTGCGAGTCAATTGTTCCGCGCGGCCTGTTGTCCTGAATTGCCAGCGGGGCACCCGGCGTACGCGTGTAAGTTACCGGCGCGCCCGTACCACTCGGAGCACCAACGCGGAATTTGAAGTCCGCTGCCCTCACACCCAATGAACTGGTGGAAGTGATCGTGAAGTTGAGCGATGTTCCGCAGCCCTGTAGCAACGGAACGGTGAACTGGAACGAATCACCAGCCGCACTACCTTGCGCAGGAATCGCACCGTAAGTGGACGAACCGTCCGTGATGGTGATACCTGCAGTGCCGGTGGTCAGAGTTGCGGTCGCGGAAGCGACGTTCTTTGAAGTACTGCGCCACGGATTTGTAAGCGTGACAGTGATTTTTACCTGTTCGCCTGGATCGATGGAGCCATTGTTGTTGCCGAGGCTGTCGTCCACGGCGACGCTTTGAACGTCCAGTCCGGGAGCCGTAAACGACTCCAGGATTCCCTGGTGCGATGCGACTGGAGCGAATCCGTAAGCAGTGGAAACACGCGATCCGTAGCCCAAACCGCGATCCGCAAAGCCATCCCAGATCGACTGCTCATTCGCGCAACTATTCGTGGCGCAATCAGCGTCGATGAGTGCATCGCGGGCATCAGTGAACGATGGATTGTTCGGCGTCATCTTGAGTGCGTCGGTCACCAGTTGCAGCATGATCTGGTTGCCGGTCGGAACACTGCCGCCATTGGCCGCAATGATTCGGGCACGCACTTCCCACAAAGTCAGGGCCCAAACTTCGCCGATGTTGTGTACTTCACTCGCGCCGCCGATGTTGAAGCCAACCGGATCGGGAGCGATGCCGCCCGACAAGTTGTTGGTCCAGTCGTCGACGTCCGCCCACGTGAGCGGATTGATCGAGTTGTTGGTTGAATACGGGAAACGGCGAGAGCCGTAAACGTAGTTGTCAGTGAATGTCGTAATACCGAAAATCTTGTAAGCGGTGTAGGCAGCTGAAGCATACATACCGTTTGGATCGTCGGCATTGGTGTTGTTGAGCAGAGAGAGGGCATAGAAATCGCTCCATCCTTCGCCCATACCTGCACCTGGATCCCAGACCAAACCGGCCGCATTGCCTACCAACCGGTTGGACAGTCCGTGAGTTAGTTCGTGGATCAAGATTTCTGTGTCGAGCGATCCGTCACGGTCCACAGTTGGTCCAATAAAGCGAAACATCTGGGCGCGGCCTGATTGGCCGTCCGGCGGCGTCGCAAAATTGGCATTGTCTGTGCTGCTGCTGTCCTGTCCTTCGGCCAGAACACGGTCGTTGCCGAGTCCCATACCGGAGAAGTTTGTCCCCTGGAAATTACCTGCGGCTTCGTCGAAACCGAGCAGGAACGTTTTATCGTGATACCAGTTGGTGACGTAGAAAAGTTGCGTCAGCATGCCGCGGCGGAACTGGTCCACTGCAAGCGTGCCATTGTTGCCGTTGCCGGTCGGGGTTTGACCTGCCTCGGGATTTCCTCCCTGTGGTGGTGGCAGGTAGTTGGTCTGAAAGTCGCGCGGTGTGGTTCCGAGAAAATCGCGGTTTCGACCATTAGTATCGGGGTTGCCCATCGGTTTGCCGTCGCCATCAAGGACTGAGCTGGCTGCGGTGTCAGGCTGATTGGCTCCGCCTGCGCCTGCGCCACCGACACGATCCAGATAGGCATGAACGTTGTTACCGATGGTTTGCGTTTGCGCGGCCGTGCAAACACCACCCGGACAGTCGTCGATCCAACCATTCGGGCTCGCCGTTGCGCTCATCGCAGTAAACATGCTGACGATCGTTGGCGCGATACCGGCAGGTTGAACGTTTCCACCGACTGTTGCGTTGGACGGCGAGAGTGGCGCCGGACTATCGGCAGGTGTCGTACCGTCTGCCTGGACGTAAACGCGGAAACGAGCGTCGTGAGTGGAAACGCTCGCGCGGATATTTTTTCTCCAGAGCAGCTTTCCGGAACTCGCATCGACGAGCGTGTACCAATCTCCGGAACCGTTGGTAAAGGCTACTTGCGACCAGGCTGGAACAAGGATGCCCGGAGCAAGCGGGAAGTAGACCAGTTTACTGGTGACGTTTCCGGCGATGTTTGGATTGTTGGCAGCCAACTCCAATTCCGTTCCATCGACGTTTGCACTTGTCTGAGTGACCTTATCCGTATCGGCTTGAATGTCAACGGAGCTCATCGCGATGCTCAATGCTGCTTCCGCTGAGATCAGGCTTTCGAATTCGATCGGATCGGCCTTGACGTTTGGAATGATCAAGCCGGTCGAACGGAAAACTCGTCCTTGAGAGTCGAGAATAAAGCGTGTCTCACTCTGAAAGACTGGCAGTCCGTTGACTGTTTGTTCCACGCGCACCATGCGCATGCCATTACCGCGGCTAAGACTTTCGCCAATGAATCTCAAACTGCCGATGTCCTTCGACGAAAGACCGTAGAGGTCGCTGTTGGCGCTGATAAAGCTACGCACAACGTCTATACCATTGCGGCCAGGTGCTGGCCCACTGAGCGCGCCAGTGGTGCTTCTTAGAATTTCCACCGCTCCTGTCAACGGCGACGACTTGGCCTGCGTACCGCGGGAG
>DATNJO010000116.1:0-6785 GCA_035603895.1 Pyrinomonadaceae bacterium | reverse complement strand
ATACTTTCGAAGGCCGTTTGCGAAAGAGTGTGACAAAGGATGGCCAGACCATCGACCAGTTGATGTATGCGATCATTCGCTGAAAATCACAGGAGACGACTCACAATGAAAAAACTCGCTGCCTTCTTA
The DNA here is from genome assembly GCA_035603895.1 of Pyrinomonadaceae bacterium. Lineage (GTDB taxonomy): Bacteria > Acidobacteriota > Blastocatellia > Pyrinomonadales > Pyrinomonadaceae > PSRF01. The sequence continues at coordinate 6,656 of DATNJO010000116.1, read as the reverse complement.
GTTGTGTTATGCAGTGCCGTCATTGCGAATGCCCAGGGAGCCGCTACCGATACCGGCGAGAAGCGTGTGCCGTTGAGCGAAGCAGCGGTCGCCACAGACGGCACCGGCGCTGGCGCGCTGGAGGCTACGTTGAAAACGACCGCTTTGAACGGCTCGCCTGATGCGCCGATCACGAACGTTCGCATAGTTGTCAAAAACACGAGCCCGATTCCGTACGCGTTCGTTTCCGGTTTTGTTACGTTCTACGACGCGGCGGGAATACGTTGTGGCGAAGGTTTATTCAAAGCAGACGCGTTGGCCGTGAACGAGTCGTTCGAAACAGACACGCCGGGCTTGAGAATTCGTTGCGACGCGGCCAGTTGGCGCATTGTCGCGACAAACTTGTTGCCGCGCATTGTGCCAAACACGCAGATTGCAACGTTGACGCGGGCTTCGCAGAATCTGGTGATCGTGATTGACGGCGAGTCGCACCCGATTCAGTTGGACAAGCCGCTCGTGCTCACGTTGGGTGAAAGACGCCGCACGGTTGTTGTTCGTGCGGTTCCTTAATTGCTAGCATTGAACCCGCAGTTAAAACAGACCATGGGGAACGATAAAGCAGGGGGTGAAAGTATGGCAGAGAATAAAAAGTGCGACCATGGCGTTTGCCAATGTATGGCGGAACGCGATAGTGATTACTGTAGCGAGTACTGTGAGAATGCGGAAGACTCAGGCGTTACAGAAATAGCTTGTGGGTGCGAGCACGCTGCTTGCAGGTAAAGTTTCGGCAGGTTTTGAATTTTCAGACGCTCCGTTGGGAGATAAATCGATGCTCCTGACGGAGCGCTTGAGTATTTAATGCTTAGCACACTGATCGAGTTACAACGGCTGAAAGGTCTCGACCGCACTGGTTGGGTGTTGCGCGGTTTTGCGAACGGAACCGAGTCCGTGGCGGCTCATTCGTTTGGCGTGAGCGTGACGGCGATGTTGCTCGCCGATGAGCTCATCGCGCAAGGCGTTGCGGTGGACGTTGAAAGGATCCTGCGCATCTCGTTACTGCACGATTGGGCCGAGGCTCGCGTCGGCGACATGCCACGCACAGCCACGATGTACTTTGGTGCTGAAACCAGAAAGCAGGCTGAGACCGCTGCCTTTCGCGATCTCACCAACGACAACGCGGTCTACACGAATCTCTACCACGAATATGAAGAGCGGAACACTCTCGAAGCGCGGCTCGTTAAAGCCGCTGACGTGATCGACTTACTCGTTCAAGCACTCGCACTCGAACGCGCCGGCGGGCGTGGTCTCGACGAATTTTGGGAAGTCGCCGAGAATCCACAGCTTCAGCTTGAAGGCCCAGCCAAACAGATCGTTGACGACTTACTCAAATCACTTCTTAACTCTCGCGCCCGATGTCTGACCTGACACTAGCCGTTTCGTGGAACAGCATATTGATCGGTGCGGCGCTCTTTGTGGCGTCGTTCCTCGTCAATCTCGCCATCGTTTCCTTCATTCTTGTCAAACTTCCCGCGGATCACTTTGCCAAGTCCGGCAAGCGAAAGTTCATGGAAGGGTCTCATCCGGTGTTGCGAGTGCTAGCCGCGATAGGCAAGAACATCGGCGGTGTGTTGCTGGTTGCGCTCGGAGTCGTGCTGTCACTGCCCGGCGTTCCCGGTCAGGGTCTTTTGACTATTTTGCTCGGAATTATGCTGCTCGACTTCCCCGGCAAGCATCGACTGGAACAGAAGTTGTTAAGTCGTCCAGGCATTGTAAAGGCGATCAATGGCTTGCGCGGCCGCTTCGGCAAACCTCCGCTCGAGCTCGACGGATCAAACTGACACGGAATTTCGCGATTCTGCAATATTTGACGTATGATTGGCGGCTTAAGCTGATGCTCAAACACTTCAACCCGTCCAGAGCCCGACTAACCCGATTGCTACTCCCGGTTTTCGTCGCTTCGATAGTGCTGTTTAACTCTGGTTGTGGTCTGTTTGGTGCAAAAAGGAAGATTACTGTTCCTCAACTCCTGACACCGCTGGCTGACGCTAATAAGGATCGTCTGGTGCAGGAAGTGAATCGACTTTCAACGGTCAAATCGATACACGGTAAGGTCGATATTCAGTTTGAGGATACTTCATTTGCTTCATCGGGCATTGCCGATCAGTATCGTTTAGTTGACGGCACGATAACGCTGCAACGTCCGGGGCAAATCTATCTGGTTATTCAGTTCACTTTTGTCGACATCGCGCAGATGTCTTCGGACGGCGAGCACTTCCGCGTGGCAGTATTAAAAGGTGACGAGAAGTACAAGCGTTTCGTGAAGGGCACGAACAGCGCGGTCTACGCGAAACTCGACACCGACGCGAATCACAGTGCTAACGATCAACAGAAGACTGAAAAACAGACTGTCAGCGCGCTCTCGAATCTGCGGCCCCAACATTTGACGGACGCGTTCATGATTCGCCCGATCGAACCGAATAACGGTTTGATCTACGCGCAGAGCCAGTTTTTTCAGGAAGAAGCAGACACGCGGCGCCAGGCGAAAAAAGGCGATCGCGTGATGCGTGGTTACTATCTGCTCGAAGAGTTTTCACAGCCGCAGGGTGGCGAAACGAAACTCTTGCGACGGTTCTGGTTCGATCGTGTGAGTGGGATTCGTTTAGCGCGCGTGCAAACGTACGACGATAAAGGCGCGCTCATCACGGACGTCTCTTATGCCAATGAAAGAGCGATTGGCAATGGCACGACCGCGTCGTTGCCGAGCAAGATTGAGATTACGAGGCCGCAGGATCAGTACAAGCTGAACATCACTTATCAGGACGCAACGTCAGTCGAACTGGATCGTCAGTACCCACAGAAAGCATTTGTGTTAGAGAACAAGTGGCAATTGCCGGAAGTCGATCTTGACGCTCAGAACAAGAAAGTTACTGCTAATCAGTAGTCGATGAGAACGATTCTACAAGCTGAAAATCTGGAAAAGGTTTATCGCATCGGCAAAGTCGACGTACCGGCTTTGCGTGGCGTGTCGTTGGAAGTGCAGGAAGGTGAGTTTGTCGCGATCATGGGACCGTCTGGTTGCGGCAAATCGACGATGCTGCACCTGCTTGGCGGCCTGTTGACGCCGACGTCGGGACGCATTGTCATCGACGGTGACGACATCACTGCGGCGTCGGACGCGAAACGCACGGCCGTGCGGCGCAAAAAGATCGGCTTTGTCTTTCAAAGATTCAATCTGTTTCCGACTTTAACGGCTGAAGGAAATCTCCGACTAGCGGAGCGAATTCATGGCAACGGCGGTGGCGATCCGGAGCGCCGTCGCGAGGTGCTCAGGTTGTTAGGATTAGAGGGCAAGCTGCATCACAAGCCGCTGGAATTATCGGGTGGCGAGCAGCAGCGAGTAGCGCTCGCACGCGCGGTGGTGACGCGGCCGGCGATCGTTTTGGCAGACGAGCCGACGGGTAATCTCGATTCGGAAAACTCAGCGCTCGTTTTGAATATGTTTCAGGAACTGAATTACCGTTTCAATCAAACCATCGTGATGATCACTCACAATCCCGAAGCTGCGGCGATGTGCAAACGGATCGTGCAGATGCGCGACGGTCACATTGTCGAAAACGCGCCTTCAGTCAGGCTTTAAGCATTGCCGATTTTCGATTTTCGATTGCCGATTGAAAAGACGGCGTACCAAGACCCTGCTTCAAATCAACAATCGGCAATTGGCAATCGAAAATGTTACAATCCATCCGACCCTCCAGCCACCCATCTTGTGGCTGCTAACTTGCAAGCTTGAGAACGTGCGAGGCCTGATTTCCACACTTAAGAAGATCTTCTTCTGGAACTACCCGCGAAATACCTGGCAATGGGATCTTTTGTGTGTGGTCATTTTGATATTTATATTTTTGACACCAAAAAGCTGGTTTGCAAGCAGCGAACGGGCTCCAAATATGGTGCATCAAAGCCCCGGTGCAACCACCGTGCTTTTGAGCTCGGAAGTTGTTGGTAGCGAAGCAGATAAGGGTCAGATCGAACAGCATGTAAAGGCCCTCACGGGTCGATCCAAAGTGGAGGTGTTAGCTGTTCGAAAAGTAGTCGACCCCGATGGTCGGACACGCAGTTTCGAGGTTGACATACGGTGACCTTTCCCTATAATTGCGAGGTTTTTTGCCGTTCCGAGGGAAAGGAGCATGAGGTAAGGAGCTAGTATGAAGAGATTGATTCCCGCGGGCCTGATGATAGCTTTCATAATTTCCGCATTGGTATTTGTGTTCCCGGCCACAACCAATGGCCAGGGAGCAGGCCTCGTCAGTTCAGTTCTGAGCCGGATGGAGAAGAATCGCGCGACGTTGAAGACTCTCAAGGCCGGTATCAGCATGGTTAAGTACAATTCGCAGCTCGGCGTTGAGGATAAATACAACGGTGTTGTCATCTATATGCCGACCGGTGGACGGCAAGCCGCAGTGCGCATCGACTGGAGCAGTCCGCGTCGCGAAGTGTTCGCCGTGAGTAACAATAAGTACACGATTTTGCGCCCCGCGCTGGGAGTTGCTTACACGGGTGATGCACGCCGCGCTGGATCGCAGAACAAAGCCAACGGCATGCTGGACATGATGAACATGTCGCGCCAGCAGCTCGAAGCTCGCTTTCAACCGGTGAAAGACGTGCGCGAAGAGACTTTGTGGGGTGGTGTGAGCACCATCCACCTGACGTTGGTGCCGAAAGGTAACGCCGGTTACAAATACGCGGAAGTCTGGATCGATAACTCCGGTATGCCGGTCCAAACCAAGATTGTAGAGAAGAACGACGATTCAACGACCGTGCGCTTGACGGGTCTGGAGAAGAATCAAAAGATTAATCCCAGCGACTTTGACATCAAACTCGATTCAAACGTCAAGATCGTCAAGAGTTAAGCGAGACCGCTGAAAGCAAAAGCCTGAAGGGGGCTCTGTAAAAACGGAGCCCCTTTTTGTTTGGTAGAGGTTGGGCCACGGATTTACACGAATGAACACGGACAGCGTAAATAATAAGTCTGTGTTCATCCGTGTAGGTCTGTGGCAGAAATAGATTAGGACCACTCTGCTTGCGTTCTGTGGTTTGCTCTTTTATTCTCGCGTCGACTAAATGAAGAAGACAACGTTTCTAAAGAGAAAGATGCGTGAGGCAAGCTTTATCAGCCGAGCGTTGTTATCCAGCCGTCATCCCGTTCTGGCCCATTTGATCCCGATGCGCCGCTGCAATCTGGCGTGCGGTTATTGCAACGAATACGATCAGACGTCGAAACCGATCGAACTCGCGGTCGTCAAGAGCCGTCTCGATAAACTGGCGGATCTAGGAACGTCGATCGTGACGATCTCCGGCGGCGAACCGATGATGCATCCGGAGCTCGATCAGATCATCCACCACATTCGCCAACGTGGAATGATCGCCGGGTTGATCTCCAACGGTTACTACTTCACTCCGGAACGGATCAAACGTCTTAACAAAGCAGGACTCGAGTATTTACAGATCAGTATCGACAACGTCGAGCCTGATGAAGTCTCGCGCAAGAGTTTGCGCGTGCTCGATAAAAAACTGCGTTACCTTTCGGAGCACGCTGATTTTCACGTAAACATCAATTCCGTGATTGGCGGCGGCATCAAGAATCCTGAAGACGCTTTGACTGTCGCGCGACGTGCAGTGGAACTCGGTTTCTCAACCACGGTCGGCGTGATTCACGATGGCGACGGCATACTGAAACCGCTTTCGAAGAGAGAGAAAGACATCTTTCAGGAAGTGAAGAAAATGGGAAATAAGGATCACGCCCGTTTGAATTGGTTTCAGGACAGTATCGCTGAAGGCAAGCCTTACAACTGGCGTTGCCGCGCAGGTGCGCGCTACCTCTACATCTGTGAGGACGGCAAGGTCCACTGGTGTTCGCAGCAACGCGGTTATCCCGGGATTCCGCTCGAGCAGTACACGATGAACGATTTCGATCGGGAATATAAGACCGAGAAATGGTGCGCTCCGACGTGTACTTTGCAGTGCGTTCACCAGGTCGGCATTCTCGACAACTGGCGCGACCCGCAAAAAACACCCGCTCAAATAGCGCAGGAACAGAAGAATGGCAAACGCGTCGGCGAGATGATCGGCGCTGATTAGATCACCGATTACGTCCCCTCGCTAGCGCTCTAATCGCCTAATCCTTTCCCTGACTTCTGCACATTTTGGTTCCTCCTGTGTGCAGGTCGTGCTGAGCAAAAAGCTTTCAAACTCAAGCTTCGCCTGGCCTTTCAGATTGAGCCGATCCAACAGCAATCCAAGATAGTAGTGGATGAAGTCGTCAGGCTCTCCGCCTTGCTGTGCCAGTCGAAACTCGGAAACAGCTTCAGTTAAATAACCAGCCTGCATCAGTTCCACTGCCAGCAACTTGTGGATGTGTGCGTCGTCTTCGATCGTGAGTGCGCGACGGTATTCGCTGATAGCGGTAGCGTGGTCGTCGACGAGTTTCGCCCGGGTCGCTCGTGCGAGGTAATCGTCGGCTGTTGCGCTTTCGTAGTTGAGGAATATACCAAGCCCGGCGAGAAGAATCGCGCCGTAGGCGAGGGGCAGTAACCAACGCCAGCGCCGCGAATGAGCCGGCCAATGCCAAATCAGAATCACCGACAGGTAAACAGGCAGCACTACCAACGGCAACAGCAGCG
>DATNJO010000115.1:0-7521 GCA_035603895.1 Pyrinomonadaceae bacterium | reverse complement strand
CGCGCCACGCGTCCGCTCGTGGTGGTATTCACCGGGATCTGTTTTGTCGTGACGATACTCTTCCGAGCGGATGTCGATGCGCAGGGCGGCGCTTACGCGACCGGCGTGTTGGCGTTGATGACTTCCGCGGCGATTGCCGTGACGCTTTCCGCGCGCCGGAATAATGAACGATTGCAATGGCTGTTCGGGTTGATCTCGCTCGTGTTTATCTACACCACGATCGTGAACATCGTGGAACAGCCGGAAGGACTCAAGATCGCCTCGTTCTTCATCGTCGCGATTGTTGTGAGCTCGCTGTTCTCGCGCGTGTGGCGGTCGACGGAATTGAGAGTTGAACGCGTGGAGCTTGACGATAAGGCGCGTGAGTTTATCCGCAAGGCGGCTAAAGGAACGGTGCGCATCATCACCAACCGCATCGATCGCGGCGACGTGCAGGAGTACGAATTTAAGGAGAAAGAGAAACGTCTCGACAATCACATTCCCGCAGGCGAGCCGATCTTGTTTTTCGAAGTGACGCCCGGAGATGCGTCGGAATTTTCGGGAGTGCTAAAGATTCGCGGCGAGCAGGTGGATCGGTTTCAGATTCTGCGTACGGAGTCACCGGCGGTGCCGAACGCGATTGCGGCGTTTCTGTTGTTCGTGCGGAATGAAACCGGAAAGCTGCCGCACGTTTACTTTGGTTGGAGTGAAGGAAACCCGGTTTCGTATCTTTTGAAGTACATCGCGTTTGGTGAAGGCGACACTGCGCCGGTGACGCACGAAGTATTGCGCCAGGCAGAAAAGGATCCGGACCAACGCCCGATCGTGCACGTTGGTGGATAGAAGAGTTTTTGAGTTCAAGCTTTAGCTTGTCTTACGAAGAACAGCCTAAAGGCTGAACTCAAAACGAAGGCTGAACGTTTGCGGTGTTGTGTGTTGATTCCGGCGGTGCGGGGGAGTAACATCACCGTCGTTGACAATTTAGATGTCTGCCGAAGGTGTTCGTGCCGCGCACGGCCGAGCAACACGGGGGAACCAATGTTCGCAGGGGCGAATCGGCGAGCGCATTGCTCGCGCGACGAACACTTCCAGTTCGAGTCCGACAGCTAACCTCGTAGGCCAAAGGGAAGGGCAGTGCCGCGATAGAGATTGGCGCGGGGCTCATTGCCCCGTGCCTTTTTATTTGTGTGCGCGCCGAGTGAGACTCGGGCTGCAAACAATGCTTAATCAGTTAGCCAGAAGATCTGCTGGACGGCGTTTCAAGCTCTGGTTATATAGAGGTGCTGCACAAAAAGACGCTCACGCGACACCACACAGGCAACATCCGTGGTGGCAAGTGATGTGTTTGACCGGAGTCGACTACTTCTCGACTCTCGGTTATCAACCCGGCATCGCCTTTCTCGCCGCCGGCGCACTCTCGCCCGTCGCCACACTCATCCTCGTGTTGTTGACGCTGTTTGGCGCCTTACCCATTTACAACAAAGTCGCTGAAGAAAGTCCGCACGGTGAAGGCTCGATCTCAATGCTCGAGCATCTTTTGTCGCGTTGGAAAGGCAAGCTCTTTGTGCTCGCACTGCTCGGGTTCGTCGCGACCGACTTCGTCATCACGATCACGCTTTCCGCGGCGGACGCGACGGCGCACATCATCGAAAATCCGTTCACTCCCGAATCGTTGAAACATCCGATTGGCGTCACGCTCGCGTTGATCGCGGTTCTGGGCGCGATCTTTTTGAAGGGTTTTAAAGAAGCTATTGGCATCGCAGTCGCGCTGGTTGGCGTTTACCTTGTGCTCAACGTGATCGTGATCTCGTTTGGCCTATTCGAACTGGTTACGCACCCGCATCACTTTCCCGAATGGAAGCAGTTGCTTCTGACACACCCGAGCACGCACGGGAGTGTGTGGTTGATCGTTGCGGTGTCGTTTATGCTTTTTCCGAAACTCGCGCTTGGGCTGTCCGGCTTCGAAACGGGCGTCGCGGTGATGCCACTCGTAAAAGGCGATGACGATCTAACCGAAGACCAGTTGCGCGAGATTCAGTCCACCCGCACCGGTCACGGTCGCGACGACAAGGCACAAATACTCTTACGCGCCCGCATTCGTAACGCGAAGAAACTGCTCCGCACTGCGGCGCTGATCATGAGCGTAATGCTCATCAGCAGCAGTCTCGTAACCGCCATTCTGATTCCCGCTGACAAGTTTGCCGAAGGAGGTGAGGCAAACGGCCGCGCCATTGCTTATCTGGCCCATCTGTTCTTTGGCGACGTCTTTGGAACTGTTTACGATCTCAGCACGATAGCAATTCTCTGGTTTGCCGGCGCGTCGGCGATGGCGGGACTGTTGAGTATCGTGCCGCGCTATCTGCCGCGTTATGGCATGGCGCCGGAATGGGCCAGGGCCGCACGTCCGCTCGTCATCGTGATCACGGTGATCGCCTTCGCCGTCACCTTGATCTTCAACGCGGATGTAGACGCACAGGGCGGCGCCTACGCGACCGGCGTACTGGTTTTGATGACTTCCGCGGCGATTGCCGTCACGCTCGCCGTGCGTCGCAAGGAAGGAAACTGGTACGTGTATCTTGCGATCGCGCTGGTCTTTGTCTACACGACGATCCAGAACATTCACGAACGGCCGGAAGGAATCAAGATCGCATCGTTCTTTATTCTGACGATCATTGTGGCGTCGCTGGTTTCGCGAGTCTGGCGTTCAACTGAACTGCGCGTCGAACGCATTCAACTCGACGACAAAGCGCGGCAGTTTATTAAAGACGCCGCCAAGGGAACGATTCGCATCATCACCAACCGCCGCGACACGGGCGACGCGCTGGAGTACCAACAGAAAGAACACGAGAAACGGACGAGTAATCACATCCCCGCCGGCGAGCCGATTTTGTTCTTTGAAGTCACGCCCGGCGATGCGTCGGAGTTTTCCGGCACACTCGAAATTCGTGGCGAGACGGTCGATGGTTTTCGCATTCTGCGCACGGAGTCGCCGGCGGTTCCAAATGCGATTGCGGCTTTTCTGCTTTATTTGCGCGACGAGATGGGCAAGCTGCCACACGTCTATTTTGGCTGGAGCGAGGGAAACCCGATCTCTTACCTGTTGAAGTACATTGCGTTCGGCGAAGGAGACACTGCGCCCGTCACGCACGAAGTCTTACGACAGGCAGAGAAAGACTCGAGTAGACGTCCAATCGTGCATGTTGGAGGTTAGGAAAATTCTCTAGACCTGAGCGACTTCGGTCTTGCCCGCAAGGAAACAGGAACGACAGTAAACTGGCCGTCCTTGCGAAGGATAAAACGGGACAGTTGTTTGTTGTCCGCATTGGGCGCATTGAACTGAGACCTCGATCCGTTGTCGCACTCCCGACGACTGTGCTGCTGCTATTGCTGCCAACCGTTCATTCTTAGCTTGTTTGCACGGTTTGCAGCGTTTGGGCTCGTTTTTCAAACCCTTGTCGTGGAAGAAAACCTGTTCCCCCGCAGTCCAGATGAAATTCTCGTTGCAGTCAACGCACTTGATTGACCGGTCTTGATATTCACTTTCCGGGTGTGTTTCCAATGCGTGGGCCGCTTCCGTCTGTAACATGATCCAACTCCCTGGGTCGTATGTACACCTAGTAACAGCGATTCGGCGCGGGTGAATAAGAAAGCGTGTAAAGAGAAGGACGCTTTCGGTCGTCCACCAGGCGAGGTAAAGGTTCCCAGCCGCACGCAGGGCTCCGTTTGGTCAATTGGTATATAACTATGGCGAAAATGTGTCAAGATAAAACCATGAGAAAAATCCTTGTTTTAGGATCGGGAGGGCGGGAGCACGCCATTACTTGGGTACTTCGGGCCACATCTTCCGAACCACTGACGCTTTTTTGCGCCCCTGGAAATGCGGGAATTGCACAAGTCGCGGAGCTTGTAAACATCAGTGTGGATAAACATGCAGAGCTCGCAGCTTTTGCCGAGTCTGAAGGAATCGACCTGACGTTTGTCGGACCGGAAGCGCCGCTCGCGGCAGGAATTGTCGAGGTGTTTGAGGCGAAAGGGTTGCCGGTTGTGGGGCCGAGCAGTGCGGCGGCGCGGCTCGAGGGTAGCAAGATATTCGCTAAGGAGTTCATGGCGCGGCACGGCGTACCGACCGCGGCGTTTCGAACTGCTGAGTCACCTTCGGAAGCGATCGCACATCTCAGTAGCGGTGAGTTTGGTTCCGCGGAGTCGCCAGTGGTGATAAAGGCGGACGGTTTAGCAGCGGGGAAGGGCGTTGTCGTTGCCGCAGATCGTGCGGAAGCAGAAAGCGCGATTGAAGATTTGATGGTCCATCATTCGGCCGGGAAAGAGGCGGCGCAGCGAGTGGTGATCGAAGAAACTCTAGCCGGACCGGAAGCGTCCGTGCTCCTGTTTGCGGATGGCCGCGACTACGCGCTGATGCCCGCCGCGCGCGATCACAAGAGAATCGGTGAGAACGATACTGGTCCAAACACGGGCGGCATGGGAACTATTACTGACACTTCTGTACTCGATGAGCGTGTTTTGCAACGTGTGGTGAAAGAGATTGTCGAACCGACGCTCGCGGGAGCCCGTGACGAAGGTTTTGCTTTCAAAGGCATTCTGTTTCTCGGTCTGATGTTGACCAAAGATGGACCAAAACTGCTTGAGTACAACGTGCGTTTCGGCGATCCGGAGACACAGGCGATACTCGTCAGACTAAAAACCAGTTTGGCCGAGATTTTTGAGGCAATGCACGGTGGAACTCTGGCGCAGTTAAAAGTCGAGTGGGCCGGCGGCGCTTCGGCGTGCGTAGTCGCGGTGAATCGCGGTTATCCCGGGAAATACGAAAGTGGCGCTGAGATCGAAGGGTTGGAAGCGGTTGCTGAAAACAGCCAGGTTCAGGTTTTTCATGCGGGAACATCGCGAGCGCCAAATGGCAAATTCATAGCCACTGGCGGACGCGTTTTAGGTGTTACGTCAGCCGCCGAAGACCTGCCCGCAGCGCTCAATCTTTGTTACGACGCGATGGGCAAAATTCATTGGCCGGGAATGCAGTTCCGGCGTGATATTGGTGGTCTTAGGGGACACGTTGGGGGACGTTTTATTTCGAATGCCGAAGGCGTTCGCAGGTTTTAACGCCGAAGGCGTTTACTAGTTCCAGCCCAGGGTTGTTTCAACCCTGGGATTCAAAGCGGGGTAGGTTTCCAACACTGAAAGTGTTGGCGAGAATCGCAGTTGCCAACGCTTTCAGCGTTCAATGTTTCTTCCTCATTCCTTACCTTGGGTTGAAGTAACCCTGGGCTGGAACTAGTAAACGCCTTCGGCGTTCGACGTTCCTCGTGATGTGTGGAAGGCTGCGAACAGTGCTGTTATACTCCGAAGACAGTTTCCCGGACATGAAACTGCCTGAACGTATGTGTCGTACAACAGAACGTTGCCAGTGGCCGCAACTGCCGCTTTCCGGGCCGGCGCTACCAACGTTAGAGCTTTCACATTTCGCTGTCGGAGGATGAGCGGAAATGGGACTTTGGACAAGAATGAAGCGCTCCATGCGCGCCCTCTTCGGAGGGATAATTGAGAAGACGGAAGACCCCGAACTCATTCTTCAGCAGACTATCCGCGACATGCGCGACCGCGTGCCCGAGTTGAACAACTCCGTGGCGCAGGTGATGGCCACCGAACGACTTCTCGCTAAAAATAAGGAACGGCTCGAAGAACAGCGGGTCGATCTAGATTCAAAAATTCGCGCGTCTGTAAAGATGGGACGCGACGACATCGCCACAGCCTACATCGGCCAGTTATCGCAAGTTCAGGTGGACCTGCAAAAAACTCATCAGCAACTTGAGCACGCAACGAACGCATCGAAGCAGGCACTTAAAGCACGTGATAATTACGTGCTGCAAATGCAGCGTCGCACCGCGGAAGCGATGCAGTTGATAAATCAGTCGAAGCAGGCAAAGCTTCAGGAACAGCTCGCGCAAACGATGGAATCGTTTCAGTTGGGCGACGATGCGTCGACGTTCAACGAGATGCGCGACAAGATCGATCGCCGTGCCGCAGCAGCCGAAGCCAAGATGCAGTTGGGCGCCGCCTCAGTCGACACACAGATGCAGGAGATCGAGCGCGAGGCTATCGACATGCAGTTAGCGGACAAGTTGCTCGAGTACAAGCGCGACATGGGTTTGCTGGGCGCTGGAACCAACTCGCCGCAAGCGCTTCCGGCTGAAGGCGAAACCACAGGCGGACAAAACGGTAGTGGCAGATAGGCCAACAGGGTTTTCAATAAGTTTATGGCCGAGTTACCCAAGATTGATCTCAAGTACTTAAAAGAAGCCTTTAAGGAACCCATAAACTTTTGGGGCATGGCTGGCTTTGCGGTGGCCGCTGCTTATGTCCAGGACATCACACCGCTGGTTGCCGCGTTAGCAACTGAAACACTTTATCTAGCAACTGTGCCCGCAAGTTCCATCTATCGCCGTCTCGTCGATCGCCGCGAAAAGCAGCGTCTCCTGAAGCTGCGCGAACAGCAGCGCGAAGCACAAATCAAACTCTTCGATCCGCGCGAGCGTGAAGCAGTTGAATACTTACGCTGGATGAAGAACCAGATCTATTCCAACTACAAGAAGTTCACCGGGACCAAACAGATTCCGCACAACATTCAGAGTCTGGACCAGCGCTGGGAAGACTTTGTCGATCTACTCGACGTCTATCGCCGCCGCAAACATCACCTGCGTTCGATCAATCGACAGGCTGTGCAAAATCAGTTGGTCCAGGCCGAACGTGCGGTTGCGTCTGCGAAGGACGATCGTGAGCGGCGTATTCAGCAGGCGAACGTAGAGATTCTCAAACGGCGTGTGGCTGCTTTCAACGACATCGAGCGTTCGGTAAAGCTTGTTGAAGGACAACTGCAATCGATCGAAAACTTCTTCGGATTAGTAAACGATCAGGTCGTCACATTACCGACCCCCGAACGTGTCTCCTCGCTCGACTTCGAACAACTCAGCGACTCGATCGCCATGACCAGGCAAATGCTCGAGGAGACCTCCGACACCTTCGCCGCTCTGGACAGTCACAACCGCGACATCGGTAACTACGATCTCCTCCTTTCAAGCACCGGCACCGGCGGCGGGAAGTAGTATTTCTGCCGCGGCAAACTGCCTCACGAGCTGGTCCAAATCTCCTAATTGACTTCCCCAATCGAACGGTAATATGGTTGTGAGTGCTCGCAGCATCAGGCTGAAACTCACGAGCACCTACGTCCTCGCAACTCGTCCCGAGGCTAGCCAGTTACCAACCTTTCGATTACCAATGCTCACCAGCATTACGGAGGACCATGAATTCAAACGACGCAAATGCCACAGCTACGCCCATCATCCAGCCGTTGACCGACAAACAGTTGCTCGCGCCACAACGTGCCGGCTATTACGAGACTGTTTGGCCCAGTGAACATACCGATCTGTGGCGTTCACATGCGGTGTCAAACGTCGGACTGCCTGCCGATTTCGATCCGGCGAAGCTGACGGTCACGACCGCTAGTTTGAATCTGCCTGTTTGGGGTTACACGCG
>DATNJO010000114.1:0-7207 GCA_035603895.1 Pyrinomonadaceae bacterium | reverse complement strand
CCTTATTTCTCAACAAGCGATACGGGTCGTCAGTCGCCTTCAACTCTTCACCGTCAATCGCGAGCACGTAGTCGCCGACACTCACATTCACGCCGACGTCGCGCAGGGGCGAACGATAAATATCTTCCTCGCTCTCACCGTCGAAAATCCTGGCGATGCGATAACGTCCGGCCTGTTTGTCCAACTCAAAACGCGCACCCGGCAAGCCATAACGCGGCCGTGGCGGAATCTGAAAATCACCGCCCTCGATGTACGCGTGTTGCACCTGCAACTCCGAGATCATTTCACTGATCACGTAGTTCAAATCCGAACGATGCGCCACATACTTCAGCAGCGGCTTGTACTGTTCGCGCAGCGCAACCCAGTCGTAACCATGCATGTTCGAAACGTAAAACCAGTCGCGATAGCGGCGCCAGACCTCGTTAAAGATCTGCTCCCACTCCTCCGCCGGCACGCGATCGACATAAAGTTCGCTAGTCGATACGGCTTTGCGCGAGCGTTCGCTGACTGGCGTTGCATCGTAAACATTGAAACCAGATCCCTGCGCGACCATCACCTTCGAACCATCATCGGAAAGGACGTAACCGCGAATATCCTCCGCGATCGTCGTCTCTTTGCGATCCTTCAAAGAGTAAATGCGCAGCGACGCAGTGCGATCGCTTTGACGGCCGTAGTAGCCTGCACCGCTAACGCCATACAGCAGATAGTCGGTCTTCGCTGAAAGTCCGAAATAGTTATCAGCGCCCACCGGCACGCGCGCAACACGCGATGATAGACCATCGAAATCGATCGTCATCGTAGCAGGAACAGCCGCGGCGGGTGTTTCAGCCGGTGATGCTGCCGGTTTAGGAGCATCGTCTGTCTTCGAGATCGTTACTTCGTCGCTCTCGGGCGGAAACGGATGCTTCACGTCCTTGCGCAAAGCCGCGGCATAGATGTACGTCTGACGGTTCGTCGCATAATTAAACTCAACACTCGAAAGCTGCGGCGCAAACTCACGGTCGCTGAAGTAGTAAAGATAATTTCCCTGCGGATCCCACGCCGGAGTGAAAGCGTTGAAAAACTCGTCGCTGACGCGGCGCACCTGACCGTCCGTCGCACTCCAAACATGCACGCTGGCAAACTGATTCGCGTTGGCCATCGTGAACGCGAGAAAATTGCCACGCGGCGACCAAACATAATCGCGAATCTGACCGCGCGGGGAATCAGCAATCTCCAACACCTTGCGATCGGCCAACGTCAAAACGTAGAGCTTTCCATCCTTATCGCCGAACGCGATTCGCTTGCCGTCAGGCGCCCACTCAGGCTGGTAGCGCATCGCATTACCATTGTTCGTCAATTGCTCGGCCGGCTTCGAACCATCCTGCGCAATCACGTAGATCTCATCTTCACCGCTCTTGTCCGACACAAACGCGATCTGCGATCCGTCAGGCGACCAGCTCGCCCACTTGTCGTGCGCGCCCGAAGAATCAGTCAAGTTTCGCGTCGGTCCCTTTTCAATCGGCGCGGTAAAAACATCTCCGCGCGCGACGAAGATTGCGCGCTCGCCTTTCGGACTCAGCCCAACGCTCTCGATCAAATTCCCCGCTGCCACGCGGCTCGGCCGACGTGCATTTCCCTCGTCGGGCACGTTGATCGAAATCTTCGTGCTTCTTCTGGTACGCGCATCGAGCACCTGCAACTCCCCATCCAGCTCATAAACGATCTGATTCTCGTTATCCGAACTGGGCCAACGAACGTCCCACGGTTGGTTGTTAGTGACTTTTGAAGTTTTTCCGCTTGAAACGGTGTAAGCGTACAGATTGAAATGCCCGTCGCGATCGGAATTGAAAAAGATCGTGTCGCCAAGCCACATCGCATCGCGCGTCGCGCGCGGTCCTTCAGTGATGCGTTTCGCGGAGTTGGTCTTCAGATCGAAGATGTAAAGCTGGTTCGCCTGGCCACCGCTGTACCGCTTCTCCGATCTGAAATCACGCGACTGCGGCGAGTAGACCATCTCTGTTCCGCTGGGCGAGTAGTCGCCCGAGCCCGCAGTGGGCATCGGCAATGCCTCGGCTGGACCACCGTCAACCGAAACTGAAAAAAGCCGCGCGATGGGCAGCGTCCACGAATCGCGCAATGAACGGAAGTAAATCCGTTTGCCGTCATTACTCCAGCCAAACACCTGGTTGTCCCAACCCCAACGCGGCGCCAGTGGTCCACGCGCCGGATAGAACGTGAGCTGGCGCGGTTCGCCTCCCGACGTGGGCACGACGTAGACCTGCTCGTCGCCGTCGTATTGTCCCGTGAACGCGACCCACTTCCCGTCAGGTGAAAACTTGCCAAACACTTCGACGCCCGGGTGCGAAGTCAAACGAATCGCGTTACCGCCGCTCGAAGGCGCGGTCCAAAGATCTCCCGCGTAAGTGAAAACAACGCGGTCCCCGCGAATGTCGGGAAAGCGCAACAACTTCGTCTGCGCATAAGCGCCGGTTGTCACGGTAAAAATAAAGAGAAAGAAGGCAGCAATACGGATAAACAATGAAACCTCCTAAGAATTAAAGCCCAATTTTTACTTCCGATTCTTGAACGAGTCGTTCAGTTCCGTGTGTCTACTACTTAACACCACCGGTCGTCCATCTATGAACAAATATCGTATGTGGGTACGGATTTCGAGTAGATCGCCATCGGTCACCACGAGATTAGCCATCTTGCCCGCCTCGATTGAACCCAAACGGTCCGCAGCGTTCATGATGCGCGCGGGGTTGAGCGTCACCGCTTTCAACGCGTCTGTCTTCGATAGACCATAGGCCGCGGCCATCCCCGCATACTGCGGAAGATTGCGCACCTCTGGACCACTGTCGCCGGTTGAGATCGCAAACAGAACTCCTGCTTGCTGAAGCTTTGCGGGATTCTCATAAAGCGTGTCGTAGGCGTCGTCTTCACGCACCGGCAAAGAAAAAACGCCCGTCAGAATCACGGGAACGTTTTTCTCCTTCAACAAACTCGCGACCTTCCACGCGTCGTTGCCGCCGAGGATGATCGGCTTCAGTTTCATCTCTTCAGCAAACCGGATCGCGCCGCGAATTTCCGCCTCGCGCTCCGCACGAAAGATCACTGGTTGCTCTCCGCGAACGTAAGGCACCAATGATGCAAACACGACGTTTTGATCGGGACGTGGCAGCGATCGATCTTTGGCGTATGCGTCCTGCGCGCGGCCGTAAGCCTCGGCATCACGCAACATCTTTCGGATCTGCTCGAGTTGGCGTGCGTTTGCTTCCAACGTTTCCGACAAATTTGTTTGCGCTTGCTGCGGCCCGCCAAAACCTCCACCGCCGCCACCAGCGATGCGCGGATAGTTGATCACCAGCGCGGCCTGCGGAACGACCGCCATCTCTTTCGGCGCAGTGCCGAGCAGGTTGATCAGCGCCGCCTGGCCGGAGATCAAACCGCCGGTTGGCGCCGTAACCGTATTCGTCACACCCTCGACTCTCGTCACCGCGATGTGTGCGCTGTGCGGATTCACCGCGACGATCGCTTTCGCGTTCGGATTGAAATCACCGACTTCAGAAAGATCGACCGTGCCGTTTGCGCCCTGCGGCACCTCGACGAGGCCCATGTTTGTGCCTGCGTCGATCATGCCCGGATAAACTGACAAACCGCGGCCATCGATCGTTTGCGCACCGGCAGGAACATTCACCGCCGCGCCGACTGCTTCTATCTTTCCGTCGCGGATCACAACCGTGCCGTTTTCGATGTCGGGTCCACTGACGGTCACGATGCGTGCGTTGCGAATGGCAAACACGCCACGCGGAGGTAGGACGCCCTGTTGCGCCGTGGGATTACCGATCTGCTGGGCCAGGAGTGTTTGGCCACAGATTACACAGATCGACATAACGAGGATGAGTTTGTTGATGATGTTCATGGCTGGTCCTCCTCGATCGTGTCGTCTTCGTGAGTTGGCCGGCGTTGCCGTGGTGTTCGTGGTGACTGGCCCTGTGAAGCAGGTTTATTGGGCTCGGCTTGTTCGAGTGCGGCACGCTCTTTCGCGAGCTCGGGGCGTCGCGCGAGGTCCTGCTGACGATCGAAAAAGACGGTGCCGTCGATGAACGTCGTGTCAACACGCGAGTAAACGCTGAACGGATGTCCGTTCCAGATTGCGAGATCAGCGTCTTTGCCGACTTCGATCGAACCAACGCGTTCCTGAATGCCGAGCTGAATCGCCGGGTTCATCGTGATCAGGCGGAGCGCCTGTTCTTCAGTCAGATCGCCCCAGTGCATCGCTTTTGCTGCTTCGATGTTCAATCGTCGCGCGCGTTCGTCGGAGTCGGAGTTCATCGAAACGACGACACCGGCGCGCGTCATGATCGCAGCGTTGTAAGGAATCGCGTCGTAAGCCTCGATCTTGTAACCCCACGAATCGGCAAAGATGGAAGCACCTGCGCCGTGCGCCGCGATCTCTTTCGCGACCTTGTACCCTTCGAGCGTGTGCTGGAAGGTTTTGACCTTGAAACCAAACTCATCGGCGAGATTGATCAGCATCAGGATCTCGCTCGTGATGTAGCAGTGCGCGTGCACGTAGCGTTTGCCTTCGAGAATCTCGACGAGCGGTTCGAGTTGCAGATCGCGCCGCGGCGGAAGCAGGTTCTTATCTTTCCCGACGGCTGCACGATACTCGTCCCACGCGCGTTTGTAATCGCGCGCACGCACAAACGCATCGCGGATCGTCTCTTCAACGCCCATGCGCGTGTTTGGATAACGACGAATGACGCCTTGCTGATTCGGCCTGCTCGACTGCTTCACGTTTTCGCCGAGTGCGAACTTGATCCCCGGCATCGCGCCCGGAAACAAAAACTCGCTCGCAGGCCGGCCATACTTGATCTTCACGACCGTGTTCAGACCGCCGATCGGATTCGCCGAACCGTGCAGCAGATTCAAAGTCGTGACGCCGCCAGCGAGTTCGCGATAAAGATCGACGTCGGTTGGATTCAACACGTCTTCAGTGCGCACCATTGACGTAACGGCGAGTGTGCCTTCGTTGATCGTGTCGAGCATCGAGTGGGAGTGGCAGTCGATGATGCCTGGCATGACGTACTTGCCGGTGCCGTCGATGATGCGTGCGTTTGCGGACGCATTGAGATTCTTACCGACGCCGGCGATCTTGCCGTTGCGCAGCAGTACGTCGGTATTTTGCAACGTCCCGCGTGTGACAGTGAGCACTGTGGCGTTACGGATCAACGTTTCCTGCGTTTGGGCCACAGATAACACGGATGCAACACAGACAAACACCGATAGAAGAAATAGTCGTTTGGTTACTCTCATAGTTTACCTTTGTGCTTTTTGTGCCTCTTTGTGGCTCTAGTTAGGTCGTGCTCGGGTTCCTGTGAATGAGCCGGGCGCCAAACCGACAACCGTGACACTACCGCGGATCTGATCGCCTGTAAGCGTTCCGGTAAACGTCGCTTCTTTGGTTTGCCCTTCGATCTCCAGCGCAACCGTGAAACGAACTTAGCCACCCGCCATAGAAGCATTCGAGATCTCGCCTGCTCCCAGCGAACCGGAAATCGAGCCACTCAATCGCTCGCCTTCCTGTTGTAGATTCAGCGTTATGGCCTTCTCACCCTGACCGAGATTCACGTTGAGATTCCACGTTCCACTCAACTGATTGCGCCCGCCTGGACCACCGCTGGCCGGACGCAAATCCACCGGACGTCCATCGATAAACACATGTGCCACGCGGCTGTTGCGGTCAAACAGATCGCCGCGCGTGACGGTCAGGTTCGCGATCTTGCCGGTTTCGATCGAGCCGAGTTGGTTCTCGACGCCGAAGATCGTCGCGGGCCAGATCGTGAAAGCGCGTAACGCATCTGTCGCCGATAGACCGTTCTCGATCGTGATGTTCGCGTTACGCATCAGATCCGAAATGTTCGTCAACGAACCCGACTCAAACGCAAAACGAACTCCGGCCTTCGCGAGCCGCCCTGCCGTCTGCTGCGCTTCAACACGTTCGCGCAGCACCCGCATCGGTTCTGGATCCGCTTCGGGAAGCGCCGCTGTCGTGCGCCGCGGCAAGTTGAGTGACAACAGCACCGGCACGTTTTGTTTCACCAACCGTGGCGCGAGCCGATCTGCTTCGCGTCCACCGGCGATGATCAGCTTCAGTTTGAACTCGGTGGCTAAATCAAGCGCGCGTGCGATCTCGCGTTCGCTGTTGGCTAACATCACGACCGGCATGCGCCCGTCGACCACCGGCACCAGCGCTGCCAGCGATCGATCCATTTCGGGCCTTCGCATTCCGCGCGGCGAACGTTCGTACGAGGCGATCGAGTCGCGATAACGCTGCGCGTCGAGCATCATTTGTCGCAACGTTGCAAACACGCCCAGCAACGAACCCGGATAAGTACCGCGCAGCGGCGTAAACCCGACATGCATCGCGACGGGCGAACGCACGATCATCTCTTGCGGCGTGTCGCCTGTGAGATTGATCAGCGCCGACTGGCCCATCCAGATGCCGGTGCGCGGCGACGTGAGCGCCGTCGTGATGCCGATGTTTCGCGACGCTTCGATCTCGTTGCCGCCGGGACGGATCACGTCTTCAACCAACACTTCGGGCTGCAAGCCCACTGGTTGTGTCGAGTTTGGACCACCGGGACTCGGACGCGGCGGAGCGGCGAAGAAACCGCCACCACCACCGCCACCTCCGGGCGACGGCGAAGGCGGTGCTTCCGGAAGTGCCAGATTCGTGTAGGAATCGATCAGACCGGGATAGATGGTCAAGCCGGTGCCATCGATGATGCGCGCGTCGGATGGTGCGTTGACGTTTGCGCCGACAGCGGCGATCAGGCCGTTGCGAATCACCACCGTGCCGCGTTCGAGCGTTGCGCCCGAGACCGTCACGATACGCGCGTTGGTGATCGCGTACGTGTCGATCGCGCTGCGCTGCGCACCGGCGCGCGAGACGAAAATGATGATTGTGGCGAAAGTGATAGTAAGAGCGACAGTAAGCGGACGGACTCTTGGCATAGGCACCAAATCCCAATTAGTTTTTGTTTGCGAAAACAGGAAAGAGAGATTGAAGCTTAGCGTAAGAATGGCCGGTATGGGAAGTGGAGACGCGTTTTGGTATCAGAAACCCACCAACGAAGTTGGTGGTGCTTTCAGACTCTACCTACAAAGATATAGGTCAGGCATGAAGTACCACCAACTTCGTTGGTGGGTTTCTGATACC
>DATNJO010000113.1:0-5068 GCA_035603895.1 Pyrinomonadaceae bacterium | reverse complement strand
TGTCGCGCAAAGGCAATCCAGGCGATTCGCCCAGTGGTGGGCATCTTCGTCAAACAATAATCCAAACTTAGCTTCCTAACCGGAATCCCTGTTTATCCGGATAGGTGAAGTATTGCCCGCTTTGCGGGTTGATGTGCGGTCTTCTATTGCCCAGTGGAGTTGCTTCGAAATGAAAGAGGAAAAATTACTGTCCCCCCAATTGAAACATTGTCCGATCTGTTCACAGGATTTACCGATAGCCGAATTTGGAATTTGCCGAGCACGTAAGGATGGCCGAAATCTCTATTGCAAGAGTTGTATTCGTCAGAAAGTAACGCAAAGCCGCCGCGCTTTGAAGGAATACAAGTCAGCCCGCAAGCGCTACATCTCACAGCAAATCGAAATGACGGAAATGATGGCTGGCGACTCAGCGAGCGCACACTATCCTTCGAAGTCAGTCAGCAAACTCTCTCCCGTGGAACGCGTGCGCGACGCCATTCGCAAAGGCTCGCGCACGCAACGCGAGATCGCCCAGGAAACAAAGCTCGGCAAAGACGAAATCGGCGATGCTCTAGCCAATCTGCTGCTCTGGACTCACGAAATCAGAACGCAGATTGTTGGTAACACCCGGCTCTACTTTCTTAACGAAGCAGAGGATACTGCAACGGTCGAGGAGACTGAGCAGCTACCTGCTCGTAAGCGAGACGTGCCGAGTTCCTTCAGTTGTTTGCAGGGACTAATGCCAGGCAGGAATCCCGAAGGTGAACCCGCGAAAATTGGAGGCTGGGTGGCAGCCTAGCCTCAGGCATTGCCGATTGTTGATTGCTGATTGTTGATTGAAGGAAGTTCAGAACCCTTCAGTCAGCAATTTAGCAATCGACAATCAAAAATCGTCAATCGATGAAAGCCTCCAGAACCTCATTGGCGTGATCTTCTGGCTTCACTTTCTCGAAAACTTTTTTGATCTTGCCCTTCTCATCGATCAGGAAAGTCGTTCGCATAACACCCATGTACGTTCGCCCCATAAACTTCTTTTCGCCCCAGACACCGTAGGCGTCCGCGATCGCGTGGTCCTTATCGGCTAAGAGGGTGAAAGGAAGTTTATACTTGGATTCGAACTTTTTATGGGAAGCTTCACTGTCCGGCGAAACGCCGAGAACAGTGATGTTTTGCTTTTTGAACTTTCCCCAAGCGTCGCGAAATGAACAGGCTTCTTTGGTGCAACCTGGTGTATCGTCTTTCGGATAAAAGTAGAGTACAACTTTTTGGCCTTTCAGTTCCTTCAAGCTGACCGTTTCGCCATTTGCGTCGGTTGTCTTGAATGCGGGTGCAGTAGTTCCTTCTTTGATCATGGGCCAATTGTAGAATGAAAGCGCAGATCATGAAAACCTCGACCAAAAACAAACACAACTATTGGATGGTGAAGCAGGAACCGGAAACTTATTCTTGGGACGATTTCGTTAAAGACGGCAGCACCGATTGGTCCGGCGTGCGAAACTACCAGGCACGAAATAACCTGAAAGGGATGAAGGTTGGCGATCGTGTTCTCTTTTACCACTCAGGCAAGGGAAAAGAGGTCGTCGGCCTCGCGGAAGTAATCAAGAGCGCCTATCCCGATCCGACTGCTGACGATCCGCAGTGGGTCGCAGTCGATCTCAAACCCGTGAAGCCGTTGGCGACTCCGGTACAACTAGCGGCGATTCGTTATGACAAACGACTTAGCCAGTTGCCGCTGATTCGCCAGTCGCAGCTTTCGGTGATGCCGCTCACGAAAGACGAGTTTGACGTGATCGTGGCGATGGGTAGCGGCAAAACCCGGAGTGCGAAGCGTTAAGGAGAATATATGTTCAAGCAGCTTGACTACACGATGATTGTCGTTTCCGACATGCAACGATCCGTTGAGTTTTACCGCGACAAACTCGGTATTCCGTTGAAGTTTGAATCACCCGATTGGACGGAGTTTGCCACGGGAGCAACGACGCTCGCGCTGCACGGCGGAGGTGTGCCCGGTCCGCCACCGGCAGGCGATCCATCGAAGCGCGCCGGTGCGTGCTCGATTGGTTTCAATGTCGACGACGTTGATAAGACTTACGAAGAGTTGCAGGCAAAAGGGATTCGCTTCGTGATGCCGCCGACGCAGCGTGAAGGTGAGGGCATCAAGCTGGCCGTGGCGATCGATCCGGATGGTTTGCCAATCTCTTTCGCCCAGTTGATTAAGTAAAGCCACAAAGAGGCACAAGACACATTAGGTTCTGTTAGTCGAACTTGAGTTTGTCTTGTGCCTCTTTGTGGCTTTCCGGAGATGCGGATTCTTTAAGGCGAGGATAGATCGCAAACAGCGGTTCTGGTGCGGGCAAACGTTGCTCTTTGAGCGCGGCGTCGATCTCGAGTGCATTCACAACTCCTTGTCCGCGAAAGTGGTTGTTGGTGATCACGTACGTTTCGCGCGTGTGCTTGGCGACGTCTTTGATTCGCTTTAACCACGGTTCGAGTTCGTCGTGGCTGTAAAGATAGTTGTAACGCTCGTGAGGGGGCGCCTTCTCGCGAAACCAGTTCTGATAATTCCTGCCGTGAAGCCGAATGTAACCCACCGGTGAAGTCGTCAGCGCCGCCGGCCGGATCGATTTCGCAAAGATCGGCTGGTCGATGTTACAGATTCCCACGCCTCTTTCTTCTAACCATTCGTACATCGCCGGAGTGTTCCATGATGCGTGCCGCACTTCGAGCACCAATGGATACTTACTAAACTTTTTCAGCAGTTCAGCGAGATACACACGATCGTCGACGGTGTTGAAAGACCACGGAAACTGAAGCAGCAGCGCGCCCAGTTTTTCGGCCTTCAAGAACGGCTTCATTCCGTCGTGAAACTCCTTTTCATCCTTCTTCGTCGCTTTACCACGCTCGTGTGTGAAGAGACGATGCAATTTCGCCGTGAAAGTAAACTGTTTGTTTGCCGACACACGATTGACCCAGGCTTTGGTTGTGGTGGGCGCCGGCGGGCGATAGAAACTGCTGTTTATCTCGATAGTGTTGAAAAAGCGCGCGAGATATTCGAGCGGATCGAAGTTCTTGCCGGGCTTCTGCGGGTAAACAGTTCCTTCCCAGTCTTTGTATGACCAACCTGCCGGTCCGATGTAGATCATTAATCAACTCCTACCTAACTATGGTAAAACCAAACGGAAAGGAGGTGCCAAGCGATGCGACTGACAGAGATGGTCTCGTGCTCCGGTTGAGCGGCGAAGCTTAGCCCTGGCTTACTCGCCCAAGTTTTGAGCGAGCTACCAAAACAGCCATCCGACCCAAATCTGATTGTCGGCTTCGACACTGCCGACGACGCGGGAGTATACCGTCTCCGCGACGACCTCGCTTTGGTACAAACCGTAGACTTCTTCACACCAATTGTCGATGACCCGTTTGTCTACGGCCGCATCAGCGCGCTCAATTCGATCAACGATGTTTGGGCCATGGCCGGCACGCCGATCACCGCGCTCGCCATCACGTGTTTTCCGAAAACAGGCGTCGATCCGAAGATCCTCACGGAGATCATGCGCGGCGGACTCGAAACACTCAACCGCCACGGCGTGACGTTGATTGGCGGCCACAGTGTCGACAATGCGCAGATCATGTTTGGCTATTCGGTTACTGGTTTGATCGATCCCAATCAGATAGCGAGAAATGCCGGCGCAAATGACGGCGACTTGGTTATCCTCACCAAACCGATCGGCACGGGTGTGATTTCCACGGGAATCAAGAAGGCGCGGGCGAGTGACGAGATTGTGGCGGCGTCAGTTGAAACAATGTTGACGCCGGGTAAGCACGCGGCTGAAGCAATGCGTGAGTTTGGAGTGAAGGGGGCGACAGACGTGACGGGATTCGCGTTGCTTGGTCACGCGTGGGAAATGGCTTGTGCGAGTAAAGCGACGATTGAGATCTTCGCCGGCTCGGTGCCGTTGCTCAATGGCGCGTTGGAGTTGGCGACTGCGGGACTATTGACCAGCGGTGATAAAACAAACCGCGAATATGTTGGAGCGGACATCGAGGTCGCGCCCTCAGTCGATGCAAATCTGTTGCGGTTGTTGTTCGATCCCCAAACGGCAGGCGGAATGCTGATCGCTATCGCTGAAGAAAAAGCCGAAACGCTGCTTGCCAAACTGCGCGAGAACTACCCTCGGGCACAAATAATCGGACGAGTTTCCCCCCGCGGCTCACGCTCGATAGTCGTGAGCTAGTATTATTGTCTGCACAAACGATGTCTACAGTTGATTTATGCGAGCTATATAGGCGGGTTCGTGCGCGCACGATGGAAATTGTTGCGCCGCTCGAGATTGAAGACTATGTGATCCAAACCGCGGAGTTCATGAGCCCGCCGCGCTGGCACATCGGTCACACATCTTGGTTCTTCGAAACCGTGCTTCAGGCTCACAAACCGGGTTACAAGGTCTACTCCGAAGACTTTCTGTTCTATTTCAACTCGTATTACGAAGGTTTTGGATCACGGATCGAACGCCCCAAGCGCGGGACAAAGTCACGTCCAACCGTTCGCGAAACTGTCGCGTATCGTAATCACATCGACGAGCACATGCTCGATCTTCTCGGTTCTGATCAGTCCGAGTCCGTGTCATCCGTGGTCAGGCTCGGTCTCGAACACGAGATGCAACATCAGGAATTGCTGGTCTACGACATCAAACACCTGCTTTGCGATCAGTTTCAGCCGAACATTAAGCCGCTGCCCAAACCGCGTTTGAAAGTCGAAGGCGCCGCTGAAATCGAAGGCGGACTTTTTTGGTTAGGTTTTGAAGGCGACGGATTCTCGTGGGACAACGAGAAACCCGCTCACCAGGTCTTCCTTCAGGATTTTCAGATAGATCGGGGCTTGGTTACTAATGGCCAGTTCCTCGACTTCATGCGCGACGGCGGTTACCAAAACTTTCGCTGGTGGTTTTCCGAAGGCTGGGAAACGGTCAAACAGGAACACTGGCAGGCTCCGCTTTATTGGGAACTGCACGACAACGAATGGATGATTCGCGACTTCTGGGGCTTGCACTCCGTCGACATTCGCGCGGAAGAACCCGTTTCTCACGTCAGTTAC
>DATNJO010000112.1:0-3425 GCA_035603895.1 Pyrinomonadaceae bacterium | reverse complement strand
CTGTTTCTCTTTCACCGGACGAGCGCGGCCATCGAAGTGCTCATCTTCGTCATCGCCCGCAAAATGGTTATCTCAGGAATCTCTGGCCTCGAACTGATCGCCGGCGTCGCCGCTCTGGTGGGTCTCGTAGTAGTTCGCTTCTACTTCATACCGGGCTATACAAAGGAAAGTGGAGAACAGAAAGATTGAGGTGCCATAGAAACACAAAAGGCACAAAGAGTCTTGCGACTAACATTTGTGCCTTTGTGCTTCTTTGTGGCTTTACTCTTTAACGAGCCGGGTTCTTCAAAATCTCGGCAAGTTCGTGTAAACGCGTTGCGTCTGCACCACTCTTACTTCCAGCAGCGCTCTCCAACGACGGCGCGATCTTTTTCAGACTCGCCACCGACGATTTATTCAAACGCGAGGCTTCTGCTTTTTGAATCGCCGACCGCACAGACGCGATCTGATCCGCCGGCAACGCTTGCGAGCGTTCCAACTGATCGACGTAAGCCTTTGCTACGACCAGCTTTCGCGGCCAATCGATCTTCTGCTGGTTCTGAACGTTCAATTCAGCAACATGAACTGTCTTCGCAGCATCGATCTCGTTCTGGGTGAGAAACTTCGTCGGCTCCAGTTCGAAGATGTCCAAACCGCGCGCGATCTCGGAAGCGTAGATGCGGCCGTTGTACCAGTACGCGGACCAGTGGCCACCGAGCACGAGCATGTTTGAATAGATTGGACCACGATCGAAATAGGCAATCTCGGTCGGATTTGCCGGATCGGTGAAGTCCACGACGGAGACGCCGCCCTGGTACCACGCCTGCACTTCGATGTCGCGTCCGGGAATCGGAACGAGCGAACCGTTATGGGCGACGCAGTTTTCGCTGTCGGCCTGCGCGGCAGGCAGTTTGTAGTAATTCGCAAACTTCAGTTTGTTGTCTTCCACACGGAACACCGCATCCGCGCCCCACTTGTTTGGATCGTTCGCGCGGCAACGGGCACCGAGTCCGCCGCCCCACTCATCGGTGAACACGACTTTCTTTCCGTCATTCGAAAACGAAGCCGAGTGCCAGTATGCGTAATTCGGATCGTTAACTGCGTCGAGGCGTTTTGGATTCGCGGGATCCTTGATGTCGATCAGGATTCCGTTTCCGGAGCACGCGCCGGCAGCGAGTCCGATCGCTGAGTAGACCGTAATGTCGTGACACTGGTCTGTGGGCGAAGGCGTTCCTTTGCCGTGGGTGGCGCCGCTCGTCAGGCCGGCCAGCGCGCCGGTTTGCTGATTCATGAACAACCGCGGACTCGAGATGACCTTCGCATCCTGTGGCGACGCAAGCGGAACCTTGATTACGTCAATGCGAAACAGCGACGTATTCGGATCCTTGTCAGGTGCTTCACTCGAACAGCCCGCTAATTCTTCGTCCTGCCGGACAAAGGACGTCCCCGAAACGTAGACGTAAACGTTGTCTTTGTCGTTTGGATCGACAACGAGCGTGTGCGTGTGAGAGCCGCGGCAAGTTTGCACTGCTGCGACTTGCTTCGGATTCTTAATGTCAGTGATATCGAAGATTCTCACGCCGCGGAAACGATCTTTCTGCGCTGGCGGCGGTGCGGGCTTGTGCTCCTGCCCAGCGGCCGGAGGCGGCGCAGGCGGAAAACCTTGTGTGCCGCAATCGAGCCGGCCGTTGGCCATTTCCACTGACATGAAAAGCAGGTTCTTGTAAACGGAGACATCGTTCTGCCCACCGGGACACACCATCGTGGTCAACAAACTCGGTTTGTTGGGATTAGAGATGTCGAAGATGTTCAGACCATAGAAATTTCCCTGAAACAGGTGATTGCCCTGAAACGCGATATCCGAGTTGGCAAACGAGAGCTGCGCGATAACCAACTGCACGGGCTTTGGCATCTTGGCGATTTCGCTTGCCGCACCGCCCATTTGACTCAGGGTTTTCTGAATCTTCGGATCGTTTGGATCGTCGGAACCGAGTTGAAACGCGCCAGGCTTTTTGAGCAGGAACAAATGCTTGATGCCCATCGCTGCCTCGCCGGCGTTGTCGACGCCTGAAGTCAGTTTGGCGCGTGGATCGTTCGCGTCTGAACCGGTCATGCCTTCGGGAAGTGGTCCAGCCGGTTCGGGCGCAAACGGATCTGCTTGCGCTTGTTTGTCTGGCGCCTTCGTCGCGTCCTGCGACGGCGATGGCGCTGGCGTTTGCGCGAGCGTCGTCGTTGCGAAGCACGCGCACAGTACAAAGAAGACGGTTAGTAGACGGGAGGCAATATTAATTTTCATTGTTAGGTTTTTCTCCCAGCATAGTTTGCATAATCTTAATCTCGGCACGTTGGCCGCTGTCGACGTCGGTCACGAAATTAAAGAGTTCCGCGTCCTGGCCGGAGCCCGCAGTATCAAACAAGTCCTTTACCATATCCAAAGCACCGTTGTGGTGCTGAATCATTCCTGTCAGAAACAGTCGATCAAACTCTGCGCCCTTTGCATTTTTCAGGGCGTCCATTTGTTTTGCGGTAAGCATGCCAGGCATGAGCATCTCGTGGCTGGACATATCCATGCCGGGCATATTGTGCATGTTGTGCATAGGCATCGAGGTCGATTCGCCACGAGCCGTTAGCCAACGTTTCATAAACTTGATTTCGTCTGCCTGCGACCGGCTGATGCGCGCGCCGAGCGAGCGCAGGTTTTTGTTTTCCGTATGCGAATCGATCAGTGCGGTCATCTCAACAGCTTGCGCGTGGTGCACGATCATGTGCTGCATGAACTGTACGTCGGCTTGTGATGTTGGTGGAAGCGTTGGCCGTGTTGAAGACGGAAGCTTACGAGTCGGTTGGCCCGGCGCTCCTGGTTGGACCACAACTGGCGCCTGTTGTGCGTAGCCTGACAGGGACAACGAAGATGTAAGAATAACAAGGGCGAGAAACCGGCTTCGGCGCATTAGAACTCTACTCACGTACCGCATTGGAATGGTTCACATTATCACAAAGCAGGCGTGAAAGTGCGAGCGCGGTGGGCCTGTCATAGGCGGTCTGGTGGAAGGAGGTATCGGATTCTGCTGATTCCGAGCCTCCATTCTCCGAAAATTCTTTTCTCAAATTCGAGAACATGAAGAAGTGACGGTGAGTCGATGAAATGAAGCGTGCTGCCCTCGGTCCAGAAGACAGAGGCGAAGGACTGATTGGTTTCGGGATTGACGAAGATTGCCACCACCAGGCGCGCTCGGCCGTGAACACGGTGTCGGGATTTTTGAAAGAGAAGTTACCGGCGCCGATTGCAGGGCAGGTTGATAACGTGCTGAGCGGCGCAGGCGGCATGACCGACAAACTCGGCGACGCTGCGGCGAAAGTTGGCGGTTTATTCGGCGGCTCTTAGTGCCACAGATTCACACAGACGAACACGGATCGATCTACGTTGCTTCGGATCGATCCGTGTT
>DATNJO010000111.1:0-7019 GCA_035603895.1 Pyrinomonadaceae bacterium | reverse complement strand
GATATTTTCATAGACGTCAAGAATCGAAACTTAGCGAACGCCTTACTTCTTCGGTGGACCAAGAACAAGCGGCGGTGAGCATTACTTGCCGCCGTGCGCCGTCAGTTCCTGCGCGGCTAAATTTCAAGACTCTGTTCAAATTCATCCCGGCACGCTTCGCTAAAACTCCGCAGTATGTCCACTCTTCCGCTGCTAATCATCGCCTCGATCTCTTCTGGACTCTTGTTGGGCTGGCTATATGTCTCTGTTATAACCTTCACGACGTTGACTGCCGTTTCGATGACGGGCCCAGATGAAACTATACGCATTCGACTTACGAGTGCATGCAGGTCAATCAAACCAGTTATTCCGAGCTTGTCATGAATTAGAGCGTCGCCATAGATCCGGGCGGTGTCATCGATGAATGCCTTGTAGAGTTTTTGCCGTTTGGATTTACTGCTTGCACTTCGCTGCGACTTCATTTGGATGCGCAGGGTGGTCCACGAAGTTGCGAAAGACGTAAGCCCGCCTAAGGCAGCACCGCCGAGAGCGGCAAAAGCGGTGATGTATCCGGAGTCCATGATCGCTAGCCCTCAGCAAACCGTTTGGCGTTCGTGTCTTGAATCGCGCTGTTTTCTGTAGCCATTGAAAGAATTGGAGTCTGCCAATTGCTAATCTGCCAGCTATCTGGCGTCTCACTGATCCGGAACCATTGCGGCAACGGAATCAACAAGTAATCGCTTAGAGCCTGAACATTTGGTTCATACATTCGCCGCAGCGCGCGCAGTCTCTCTTCGGTCGCTACATCATCTCTCAATGTGACGCCGGTTTCCGCCAGCATCTTTCCTAAAACACTCAAACTTGACGATCGCAGGCGATCAGGTGCCAGTGTTGGCGGCGGCAGGACGAAAATTTGACTTAACTCGACAACCGCCTGACGTGCCTTGGCAAATGTCAGTTGCGCCTGTCGTTTGGGGCCACCGTCGAGACCGGCCATCACCAGTGCACACGCATCGAGAATAGTGGTCAGAGCCGCCAGCCACGATTGATTTGTGTGCTGCGAGCGGAAGTAAACGAGAAAGGGATACGAGAGGTGGCTTTCGAGTACTTCCGCCGACCATCTTTCCCAGTCAACAAGCAAACGACGGAGTTCTGCCATGTCCTCGCCGTTTCGTCGTAATAATTCTCCGGCGGACGGTGGTGAACCAGCGCGTGCGTCCAGGAGTGAAATACTCACTTCGCGGCGCGAAAACGTCTGGTAGATCATGGGCAAGTACGAGATGACGCCTCCCAGAAAGGCGAAGCCTAAGCCAGCTTCCACCACCACCAACGTCCTGCCCAC
Source organism: Pyrinomonadaceae bacterium (assembly GCA_035603895.1). Lineage (GTDB taxonomy): Bacteria > Acidobacteriota > Blastocatellia > Pyrinomonadales > Pyrinomonadaceae > PSRF01. The sequence continues at coordinate 5,698 of DATNJO010000111.1, read as the reverse complement.
CCTGCCCCATGCAAGTACGTCCCCAAGGCCCAAGGTGAAGAAGGTGGTGCCGCTCATATATAAATACGTCAAGAAGGACACGACGCTTTGCCCGACCAGCCGGTCCTGAAGACCCCATTGCAACATGGCAAAGCCGACAATGATGCCCGTGGCCCATACGCTCAGCAGCAGAAGCAGAGAGAGTGGGCCAAAGACGCTCAAATAAGATTCGCGTCGTTTGTCACCTGTGATCCATTCCGCGAAGACCGACCTCAATCGCCAGGTCGAACGATAGAAGAATTTAGAGAATCGAAAGCGGTGCGTGACGCGTCGCGGCAAGATAATTACCTCAAACGCATCCCACAGCATCATGGTTGCCACGACGAAACCAAGAATAGCGATCATGTACCTCATGCGATCTGATAGTTTAAGAAGGTGGTGAGAACAAAGTCTTTCTTCATTCGCCTAAAATGTCGGGAATTTGATGCTTTACAGGGGCCGGTAGGACTCTTATTGATCGTCTGTAGTTAGTCTTGCTTGAACCTCGCCGCGGGCTTAGCAGTTCGATAGTGATTAGACCGACCGGAACCAAAAAGAAAACTGAGCCTGCGACCCACATTATCGCGCCGGCGGCGGCCTGATCCCCGAGCGGGGTTAGACTGCTGATCCGCGGCACTATCGCGTAAGTCGGATAGACCACGCGCTCACAGAAGACGAGAAAAGCTGAGAGTGCCGTGTTTTGAAAATCTGCCAGAACGAGGTACGGGAGGATTATCCAGCGCGGTGTGCGCGCGACCCATGGGTAAGGTTGAATGATGGGCCACCAGAAGAGTAGTGCAGTACTCAGAAATGAGACGTGTTCCACCTCATGCCAAAACGAAGATCGCAGAGCGAGCTCATACATCACAGGAAGATGCCAGCCGATATTGATCGAGATAAAGGCCGACCAGCAGAAGACAGGATGTGACACGAAACGAGCCACGCTTCGGAGTGTAGGAGACGATAGAAACGGCCCGGCCCCGTAGATCGAAAGATCACGAGGGAGCCCTGAAAGAAGTGGCAAGTAAGGAGCGCCCAACAGGATGAGTGGAGGCGCGACCATCATCAACAACAGGTGTTGAATCATGTGCACGGTCAGCAGCCATCCGGCAAATTCGTGCAGCGGTGAGCAGAGTGCGAAGACAACAGTGATTAGGCCGGCGAAGAATGCTGCGAGTTGCGAGAAACCGAAGCGATCCGGAGCCCGCCGATGGAGTAGCCACCACCCACGCGCATACAGAGCACCGAAGGCAGCGGTTGGCAGCAGCACTCCGGGATTGAGCTCCCAGGAACCAAACAGCGCGTTTGAAATCGTCTCCATCGTACTTGACTGCTTGACGCGTCAACGGTTGATCTTGTCAAGGAGTATGAACAGGTAGAGCAGCGGCAGATAGATCACCGACGCGTGCAAGAGCCGTTTAGCCGCGACTTTCGACCGAGACAGTGCTGCGTGATAGGCGAAGTGGTAAAAGCAAATGCCGAGAATGGTCGCCGACACCAAATAGAGCGTTCCCGTGTGTGCAATAAAGGTCATCAACACGCTGGCGATGATTAACAGGTGGGTGGAAACCAAAATGAGAGTTGAGGTGCTTTTATCATTTGCCTCTCGCGCCGGGAGCATGAGCATTCCCGCGCGCGCGTAGTCTTCACGATAGAGCAATCCGATCGCATAGAAGTGTGGAAACTGCCAGAGAAAGAGAATGGCATATAGGGCTGCCGCTTCGAGGGTGAGACCGTTTGTCGTTGCAGACCAGCCCATCAATACCGGCGCCGCGCCCGGGAAGGCGCCGACGAATGTGCAGAGTGAGGTCCTGGTTTTTAATGGCGTGTAAATGAAGAGGTAGGAAATCAACGTCAACAGGCCCAGCAGGGCAGTCAACAGATTGAGCAACAGAAGCACATAAAGCATTCCGGAGAATGACAGCGCGATTCCGAAGACTAGTGCCTGACGTGGCGTCAGATCTTCAGCCGGCAGAGGTCGTCTCGCTGTGCGGCGCATTCTTCCATCAAGTTCCCGCTCCAAAAATTGATTGAGTACAGAGGCTCCTGCGGAGAGCAAGCCGATTCCCACAACGCTGTGGACCAGGACGATAATTCGCAACGAATCGGAAGCCAGCAGTGAGGCGACGCCCGCCGAGATCATCACCATAAATGTGATCTCAGGTTTCGCAAGAACGACCAGGGCCCTTGATAGAGAAAATGTTTCTCGCGCAAAAAGGCGCAGAGAAAGTCCGTTGGTAACGCGGTAACGCTTTGCACCTTTGCGTGTTGGCGCGAGAGACCCTTTTACTAAAATCTGGTTACTGGTAATCATCAGGTCACTTCCGGGCCAACGCGTTTTGTGTTGCGTCCCGCGCCGGCACTTCTGTCGGGTTGTGCAGCGTCCGCATGAAAGAAACTAATGCTGCTACTTCAGCAGGCGATAAGTTTTTGCCGTACGCCGGCATATTGCCACTACCCTGAATCACCTGCCGCACAAGTTGATCTGATGTAAGACGGGTCGCGACACTGTCGAGTGCAGGCCCACGCAGTCCGCCCTCGCCGCCGATGTTGTGGCAGTTGATACATTGCTTATTGTGAAAAACCAGTGCGCCTTGGCGTTCGAGTGGCGAACGTCGTTCCAGATAATTCGTGGGCGTCGCCGCGCTGGTCCATGCTTCCATCTTTGGTGACCATGGCGCATACGTGCCGAGGTAGTTGAACGCACCGAGCACTATTAAGATAAGGATCACGCTCAACACGGCCACCGGCCGGCGGCGCGGACTTTTCTCGCCCGTATTTGAGATGAAGGGCACGGCAAACAGAATGCCGATGACGATAAACGGTGCCGTCAACATTACGACGGTCTCCATATAGTCCGGCATTAACGACAACACACCGTAGAGCCAAAGAAAAAAGAAATCGGGTTTGGGCGCTGTGTTGATCTGAGTGGGATCAGGGATGCCGTGCGGACCTTCAGGGCCGAAGTAGGCAGCACAGAAAGTGATGCCCAACAGAACGAAGCCGCTAAAAATCAAATCCTTGCTAATCGCTTTTGGAAAGAAAGGTACCCCGCTCTTCTTGAGTTCCGCTTCGTATTCCTCGGCGTAGTTTTCTTTTTTAACCAGCTTGCCGGGAACCGGGTATTCGTTGATTCCTTTGGCAAGCACTAACCTGAGGTGCAGAGTGACGATCGCGAGTATGCTTCCCGGGATGACGAAGACATGCAGGGTGAAGAAGCGCGAAAGAGTCTCGCCGGCGATGATCGGCCCACCGAGCATCATGTGAACAATCGCCGGGCCCATAAAAGGCACGCGGCCGGCCATGGCCGCCCCAATCCCGAGGCCCCAGTAGGCGTCCTGATCGAAACGCAGCACCTGGCCGGTGAACGCCATGCCGAGTGTGCAGAGCAGCAGTACGACACCCGAAATCCAGGTCAGCTCGCGTGGGTATTTGAATGCACCGAAAAGAAAGACCTGGATGAGGTGCAGAAGCATGATCGCAACCATGAAATTCGAACCCCAGTTGTGCAGGGCACGCAGAAACCAACCGAACTGCTGTTGATAATTCAAATATTCAAGGCTGGTGTAAGCCTGACTCGCTGAGGGCACGTAGACCAAAGCGAGGCAGATTCCTGTCACGATCTGGATCATGAAGCAGAGCAGGGTTCCGCTGCCGAAGACGTAAAACCAACTGCCCGAGGTGCGCGGCACGGTATGGCCCGCAGTCGCGGCAAAGATCTTGCTGATATAGACTCGATCGTCAATCCAGAGCGCTACTTTTCGCAATCTCTCAATCATGACTCCCCCATCACCGTTTCACCGGTCGCAACCACTTCCGATTCTGACTTCAAGCGGGCTGGTTCAAGGTCGGCAGTTGCCCCCCATGTATCCACAGTTGTCCGTTCTCGATCTTGTACTTGTATTCATAGAGTTCACGTGGCGGCGGCCCCGATGCATGTGAACCGTCTTCGTAGAAAGCGCCCCCATGACACGGACACATGAATAAGTGCGATTCCTGAAACCAGCGCACCGGACAGCCGAGATGAGTGCAATTGATCGCGAAGATTTGAAACTTGTCGCCATCCATCCGCCGCACCCAGCAGGGAATGTCGGCGGTCTGACCATCCCATTCGCGTGTGTAGGGATTACGAAATTTCGCCATGCGCGTCTGGTTCTCGGGGAACGTTGCGAGCGAGCCAAGTGCAATCCAGGAGGTGAACCCACCTTCGTTACGGAAGCTCGAAAGAACGTAGCCAAGCACTGGCACTGAAACCAGCGTGGCGGCGATGGCGTTGAGAAGAAACCCGAGCTTGAGCAGAAACTCCCGCCGGGGCATTTCGATGGGTAATCTCTCAGGTACTTCCTCGTCTATAACTTTCTGCTCTTTGACTGCCATAGCATTCGTGCTCCATCACCAATTTTTCTCTGTGCAACCTCGGTGTTCTCTGTGTCTCCGTGATGTACCTTCTCAAGGCCCACTGACCACAGAGACACAGAGAACACCGAGGTTGCATAGAGAATATTCAAATTAGGTCACTACTCCATTCTGCATTCGGTAAACTCATCTCTTATTAGCCGCTACGTTTGTTCTTAGACGCTGCGCTGCGAGCCAGGCCACGACGTCAGCTATTTCCTGCGCCGACATGGGATGGCCTGGAACATTTCCACGCCAGTCGGGTTTGCCAATGTCAACGCGGCCGACGACGACAGTCGTGCGGAGTCCTTGATCGCTGACCAGGTTGAGAAAATTCGGATCGACGATCGAGCCTGCCGAGCCGCCATCGCCATTTGTTCCGTGACAACTCGCACAATAGGTTTTGTAAGTCGCGGCGCCGCGCGTAGCATCGCCAGTTTCGGAAGTCTTCGCGTTGGTCTCTACCGCGGATGGACCACTCGTTGGGGCTGTTTCGTCGACGCTGTAACGAGGCAGCTCGACACCTTTGAACTCATCAGGCTTGGACCAGTGTGACCGCGTTCCGCCAACGAGTACTTCGATCTGCTGGTCCGTCAGATGGCCGCCAGCCTGTTCAGAAAACGCGGGCATATTCGTCCCCGCCCTGCCTTTCGAGATTGCCTGACGCATTGCATCGTCAGTGATAAAAGCCAGATAGAGCGGATCGTTAAGTGGAAGCGCAGCACCAAGTCTCCCGTCCATACCGTGACAGCCCGCGCAGTTCTGGGTGTAGAGTTGATTGAAGTCAGTGATCTCAGCGGGGGCACGCCAGCGTTCGGCTTCAGATGGTTGACCGGGCAGACGCACACTGCAACCTGTTAGCAGAGCGATCGCGAAGACAACCACACTAGCGATTCCGATTTGCAATTTGGTGGTCATTGCTCCGGCTCCTGCTCGGGCATTACTCCCGGTGCTTCTACTCCCGCTCTCGCGGCCAATGGCCATGACTGTGCAGTCTCAACCTCTTTTGAGTGAGCGACGACGAAACCGGCAATCAACCCGAAAGCCACTTGCGATGCGATGAACCATCCCCACGCAATTCTCGAGTTCAGCGCTGGATTAATCAGACGCAGAGTCGAGGCGACAAGCGCAGTCCATAAAACCGGGGCCAGGAAACTTCCCCAGAACGCCGTAAAGCGCGAAGGCATCATCGGCAGGATCGCCGCGTAGATAAGACCGACAAGTAATGAAATGATTCCATGACTCAAGAGCGCGACAACAAAGCCCGATAGGTGAAAGGCTTTCA
>DATNJO010000110.1:0-6103 GCA_035603895.1 Pyrinomonadaceae bacterium | reverse complement strand
ACGGACAACTTGTGGGTGGGCGAGATCGAAACTGAAGGGTTGGCCATCATGGCCCACGACCTCGGAGTGCAGTGTTGGGGCTTGCCGAATCTGGAAATCAAGCATCACCCTTCCTGAGCCGCTACATGATTAACGCTTTCTGCTACTACTACGGCGTTGATAGCTGGTCGCGTCACGCGCGGGAGTTCTTTGGTGCGTGGCAAAAGCAGCAAGACGTTATCATCACTTCCTGGAATAGGCCGGACGCGATAACTCCCGTGCTGCCGCGCCGCGAGCCAGACGCAAACTCTCCCGGTATCGGATTAGGTCCCATCGAACCAATGGTCCACGTTAGAGGTTCGAAACGGATCGCTTTCATTGTTTGGGAACCGACGCTCATTCCGTTCAATAAAGTCCAAATTCTCCAATCGATGGATGCAGTGTGGACGCCGTCGACTTGGGGCCGTCAGTTACTGATCAATAATGGTCTCGATCCGAGTAAAGTCGGCGTTGTTCCGGAAGGCGTTAATACTGAACGATTCAAGCCGGTTGCGGCGGGGCTGGAGCAGTCGCGGCCGTTCCGCTTTCTGTATGTCGGAAAGTGGGAGCAGCGCAAAGGAACTGAAGATCTCATCAAAGCGTTTTGCGCCGAGTTCCAACCCGAAGAACCGGTCGAGTTAGTCTTGCACGGTTGGAATCCTTATCTTCCGGGTTTCGATCTACACAGCAGCATTCGGAGAATTGCAGGCACGCGCACGCCTGCGATCGTCGCGAGTTACCCGTTACCGGACGATGAGATGGTGCGGCTCTACAATAGCTGCGACGCTTTCGTCCTGCCGACGAAAGCCGAAGCATGGGGTCTGCCAATCACGGAAGCGATGGCGTGTGGCCTGCCGGTGATTGTTACCGAATACAGCGCACCGCTCGACTATCTGGATCGCGATTGCGCTTATCTGATCGAAGTCGAAAAGATGATCCCCGTGGACGACCCGTTCTTCTATTTACGAGGACTCGGCGACTGGGCGCAGCCTGACATTAGCTCGCTGCGGCGTTTGATGCGCCATGTTTTTGAGAATCCTGAGGAGGCGCGAGCGAAAGGAAGCAGGGCGCGCGAAAGAATGTGTAACCGTTGGACGTGGGATCACGCAGTCGTCACTGCGCGTGGTCTGCTATCGGAGTAACTTTGTCTCAAGTGGCTTTGCCCGACAAGATCTTCTCCCGCAAAGGCGCAAAGACGCAAAGCGCTGCCGCGTTTTCTAAAGCATTTCTTTGCGCCTTAGCGCCTTTGCGGGAGGATGATCTCGATCAGTTGTGCGGCTGCTTTGGCCCACGTGTAGTCGCGAATGATGCGAGCTTGCGGCGAGTCTTTTAGTGGTGCCGTTCGGCCCACGATGCCGCGTATGATTTCGACCGCTGCGTCTTCATCTGGTTCCCACCAACTGAGCCCATCGAAAAAGATGCGATCCTCGATCCCCATGCGTCCTTCGAAACGAACTGGCTGAAGAGTGGTCGGAATTAAATACGCTTCGCCGTCGGTCAGATAAGTCAGGTAGGCTGTGTGTTCGGGTGCGACGAGTTGCAAGCCCGCGGACGCAGCCTCCATCATCGACTGGTCCCATCCTTCACCACGCGACATCGAGATATAGTGCGTCGCCGTCGCATACATCGAACGCATCATCTCGTTCGTTAGTGTTTGCCCCAGCACGACCACCGGAGCAGCGTCCGCAAGCGATCGGCCGAGCCGCTGCTGCATTTCCATCACGTCTGCTTGAAACCGTTCCAGCACACCGGGTTGAAACACACTGACCTTCAGTAGCAGCACAGCATCGTCGTCGCTTTTGGTGGCGCGTATCCACGAGCGCAGTAGTCCCAGGTGATTCTTGCGCGGCCGCAGCTCCGCGATGTTGAGAAACCGCGTACGATAGCAGGCCACGGGCCGACCATCAGGCGTTGTGAGCGGGAGCGGGTCGGCCGGCGCGGAAAAGAATTGTCCGTCAACGCCAAGCGGACAAATTCGCAAACGCTCTTCAGGCACTCCACTACGCGCCCACGCGTTGAAAGAAGATTCAGTCGGCAGCACGATCAGATCGTGCGCCGAAGCACACTCGGCCCACTGACGCGGTATGCGATCCGCCTCAAACATCGTGTAATTGACGTTGCGTTTGCCGCGACGCACCCACGCGTGATTAGGCATCGTGAAGTGTAAGACGGTCTGCGCGTCCACGGGCGCATTCAACGAATCGAACCACGTCTCACGCAGTTCGGCAGGCAACTCGATCGACCATCCCGCAAGATGCTCGAGCCGCACGCGGACGCCCTGGCGCACAAATTCCCGTACGAACTCTCGCGTATGACGGTCATATCCGCTTGATCCTTTGAAAGGTCCGATTACTTCAAGAGTACGTGGTGGGATCATCTCGGATGAGAGTTAATTGAGAGCGAAGGCCAGCCCCTCACGGCCGACAACAAAGTAAGGCTTCGCGATCGGGTAATGCCGCGTTGCCTCGCGTAGCTTGTCGGCATGTTGATGAAGGTGTGCGTTCGAGGTGCGAAATTTAGCTATGTGGTAATGATGTCCGCGCGGGAACGTGTTGCGCCCGTGGTATGTATAAAGATAGAGGTGACCGGCGCCTTCAAGGTGTGCGACCGGCACGGCCCTATACACCTGTTCAAGGAAGACAGCGTCTTCACCCTGACGCGCATACTGTCCGTCCTCGGGATATTGAAAGCGTTTGTCGCGAAACATGAGTATCGTGCCCGGTGCGAGTTGCGCCGAACCCTTGGAAGTCCCACCGACCGTCCAGTCGATCCAGCACAGAAGACGTTCGTTCTCGATGTAGTGCAGGTGATCGGTCATTAAACAGGCTGACGCGGAGTTGCGGATCATGTGGCCGGTTTGCACGACGAGACGCTCAGGGTGACTGTAGTCATCGTCGTCCCACTGGCAGATGATGTCGCCTTGTGCTGCCTCGATCGAGATGTTGCGTAACTTGCCGAGTGTCAACCGTTCGGGGCCGGCGTTCACAAAGCGCACTCGTTCAATTCCCAGTGCTGCCACGTAACGCTCGAGAGCCTGACGAAAGCTCTCCTTGCCATCGGTGACGATGATGAGTTCACGTTCCGAATAACTCTGCGTGGCGAAGGACCAGATCGCACGTTTCGCGAGCGTCAGTCGATCGAATGTGACCATGAGACAACTGACTGTCGGCAGCTTTGCATCAAGAACTGCCGGCGCTCGCTCTATGATTGGCTCGGTCGGAGCCGCGGGTGTGTCGATCGACCAGAAGAGGTCTGAGAAGCGAGTATGTGCAAAGCCGCCGGCGCGAAACAGATCGTTCCAATCGGATGCAACCGACGCGGGTTGTTGCTGTAAGAGCTGCGCGCGAAAAGCAATTGGACCACCGTCGGCGAGGTTCTCACCGTTCGCCAGAAATGCCTGCTCACTCGGCGCTGGCTCGGCTTTACCCGGTCCGCCCGAAGCTTTGCGCAATTGTCCGTATGCCAACAGGCAACCCGCGTCTTCGAACATCGTCCGGATGTGCTGTAGAGTTTCGTTTTCCGCCAGACGACTCTCCGGCGATAACACAAACACGATTTCATCCGGTCCGATTTGTTCGCGTACGTACTGCTCGATACAGGTCCGGCGATCGCCCGTCAGGTTAAGGAATGAAAACCGCGCGTCGTCGAGCGGCAATCGTGTCGAGTGATCGTCACTGGAACCGTGGTCCAGAACGGCGACGTCGAAAGCGTCGCAGGTTTGACGCAACAGACTGTCAACACAATCGTCCAACTCGGGACCAGGATCGCGTATCGGAACTACAACGCGCAGACGGACAGGACTCGGCGCGTTACCCACTTTCGGAAAGATAGCATCGAGGCTGAAACGACGATTGCGGACCACCTGATCGATAGCGTGCGGCGGCGTTTGCGCGGAGCGCAACAGACGATTGTTAGTTTCGATGGCCGCATCATGCTGGCCCACGTAAAAGCAGGACACAGCGTACTCGAGCGGGAGGTGAAAATCGTAAATGGTTTGCTCGACAAATAAACGATAGGGATCGGGACAAGTCACCTGTATCGCGCGGCTGAAGAAAAGGTGAGACAGGTGATACTCCCGCTTCGCTTGGTAGTGCATTGCGATCCGGTATAACGGACCGGCCCGATCGGGTTGATACTGCCACGCAGTTAAATAGCTATCCTGCACTTCCGGCCACGGGTGTCCCATCCGTTCGCGAATTTGCGCCACTTGATAAAGCGAGTACCAGACTTCATCACGCCACCCGCCCATTTCACTACGTCGCTTGTAATGACGCAGCGCCAGTTCGTTATCGCCGGAGTCACGATAACTCTGAGCGAGATAGAAGACGTATCGCGTGTTCTGCGGATCGTCCAGCAACGCTTTTTCCAACACGAGCGCATCGTGCCGGTAAGTGTTCGCGCTGCGCGCTCGTGCGCCGTCGTGGAAGGGGACGGTATATAGCCCGGTGAGCATCTGTTCGGAGCACGCCGCTTCGCACGTCATGTATTCGTGGAGCACGCCTTCATAACGCCACGGCAACGCATTGCTCACCATTTGCCGGCGTTGGTAAGTGCAGCCGCCATAGCGCACTTGTATGTTGTAAGAGTCAGACGTCAGGCGGGGCAGTTCGAAACCGGGTTCGCGCACGAGAATCTCGTCAGCGTCAATCACCAAAACGTAATCACCGTGACCACGCGCGAGGACAAGAGCTTCCGATCGGTTATGAGCAAAGTCTTGCCACGGCCGTTCGTGGAGTTCGCCCGGGATGTTCTTCAGGTGTTCGCGAATGATCTGTTGCGTGTTGTCAGTGGAACCGGTGTCGACGATGACCCAGTAATCAATAATCCCACTCACGGAATCAAGACAACGGCGGATAACTTCCGCTTCGTTCTTGACGATCATGTTCAGGCAAATCGTTTGGCCGAATTGGTCCATTGCGTAGATAAATCAGGAGGCAGGAGTAATGAAGTATGAATCACCGGTTTTAGTCAAGACATATTGAGCGCCGGTGAAGCGCATGTAATTTCGTTGTACGTCGAGCGGGTTGTGCGGATCGATTGAGACGTTGACCAGATTCTTGAGCGCGCTTTCGTCGAGTGGTGCTCCCACAAACCGGCTAGTCAGTCCCTGAAACTGCACGCAACCGACGAAGGAACCAGTCATCGGCAAGATTAGTCCCAGCGGGTTTTGCTGTGGGCTGGTAAGCGCGGGATGCGTGACGACGAAACCGGTAATGAAGCCGTCACTCTTGATGCTGAGCACTGGTGAATTGTCGGTGAACCCAACACTCTCGAGACCGGGCGGAAGAGAAAGTTCTGTGTTCCCATCGACACAAGGCTTGGAGTTGTTCAGTTTCGTTTTGACCAGCGTTTGCACGGAGGGTGCGGCGCCGCTGGTGGCCCAGGCAAAGGCCGAGGTCGTTGGTGCAGGCGGCAGTAGTTTTTTAATCTCGTCTTCGAACAGTCGCGCGTCCGCTGGCGGTGCATTCAGAAATAAGTAGTAGCCGGGTACGTTCGGCGAACCGGAGTCAGCCCACGTGTCCTCGAGTGGGATCAAGTCCGTGGTACTGGTCGTGGCCAGGAAGCGCATTTGCTCTCCGCGGCCGGGCGACGTGGGCTCGTAGAGCGAGGAAGTAAGTTCCACGCGCTTCAAGACCACGCCGTTCGTAATGTTCGTAGTCATGTTATTTCGGACCCGTCGGGCCGGATGGTCCCGAATAACCTTTCGGTGGCCCACCGGTGATGTATTGTGAGAGGCTGTTTACGAGATCCCACGCGCAGCCTTTATTACCTTTATTGACTTCCCAATAGATTCGTTCGATGAGCGCGCAGATATCGGCAACATTGCCTGTCGGCCCGGTCGGTCCGGTAGGACCAGTGTTACCAGACGGGCCTGGACCACCTCTGTCACCTTGAGGACCAGTGGCTCCGGTGTTGCCAGAAGGACCTGGGAGACCTCTTTCACCTTGAAGACCAGTAGCTCCGGTGGTGCCTGTGGCGCCCGTGGCCCCGGTTTTTCCGGTGGGACCTGGGAGACCTGTATCGCCGGTCCTACCCGTCGCGCCTGTTGCGCCAGTGGCTCCGGTGGCGCCAGTGGCTCCGGTTT
>DATNJO010000109.1:0-2195 GCA_035603895.1 Pyrinomonadaceae bacterium | reverse complement strand
CGCGATCAATGGAAACGTTGGGCGTGATGTTCGTGTGCTTGAAGCGGAAACCGTCAGCAATGAATTCCACGCGCGTTATTCGGCGTTGGGAAAGACTTATATTTACAGAATCGTGAATGGACCGGTGATGTCGCCGTTCTGGTCACGCTACGCACACCACGAGGCACGGTCACTCGATCTTGCTTCAATGGCAGCGGCAGCGGAAGTCTTTCTCGGCAAACACGACTGGACCGCGTTTTCAGCCGCGCAATCCGACGTTGAAGATCGCATTCGCACGATCACTAACCTTGAGATCAGCGAAAGAATCGACGAACGCTCCCGCAGCAACATGATCGAGATCCGTATGAGCGCCGATGGCTTTCTGCGTTACATGGTACGCGCCATCGCCGGCACTTTGCTGTGCGTCGGCCGCGGCGAACTCGATCCTTCCGCAGTCAGACAAGCGATCGAAACAGGTGTACGACCCACGATTGCAGCCACTGCACCAGCGTGCGGACTAACATTGGTTTCGGTGCGGTACAGTTAATACTGATTGACAGCGTTCGTCTTCATGATCAAAAGTCTCGTTCGCGTATGCTCTCTGATTTCAGTGGTGTAGTTCAAAAAGGATCGCGCGATGAAGCGCTGCTCGCCGCAGTGGCGTGGGATCGTTTGCCGCGGCACGTCGCGATCATCATGGACGGCAACGGCCGCTGGGCTGCGCAACGTGGTCAACCCAGGATCGCAGGTCATAAAGCGGGCGTGGAAGCCGTTCGCGCCGCCGTCGATACGGGGGCACGCCTCGGATTAAACGCACTCACCCTTTACGCTTTCTCGACCGAAAACTGGAAACGCCCGCGTTACGAAGTCGATGCGCTGATGCGCATGTTGCGGCGTTACATTCGTCTCGAACTCGACTCGATCGACCGGCAAAACATCAAGTTCCAAACCATCGGCCGCATCGGTGCGCTCGCGGAAAACGTTCGGAAAGAGATCGACCGTGCAACTGAGCGTACCGCGCGTAACAAAGGAATGGTCCTGACCGTCGCCCTCAACTACGGCGGACGTTCCGAGATCGTCGATGCGACTCGCGCGGCAGTCAGGCGTTTGATGGATGAAGGCAGCCGGCCGGATGAAATAACCGAAGAACGGATCGCCAACGAACTCTACACGCGAAACCTGCCGGAGCTCGATCTGCTGGTGCGTACCAGTGGTGAATTGAGGATTTCAAACTTTCTCCTGTGGCAAAGTGCTTACAGCGAGATCTACGTCACAGAAACTTTGTGGCCTGACTTCCGCCGCGTTCATTTGCTCGAAGCCGTTGTGGACTATCAACGGCGCGACCGGCGCTTTGGCGGATTGAAGCTGGTTGTGGCCGGAAAATGAGCCACAAAAAGGCACAAGAAGCACAAGATAATTTGTCGAAAACAACTCCCCAGAAACCCGCAGCCAAGAGTTCCGGAACTGCACGTCTTCTCACCGCTGTCATCGTTCTTCCGTTTCTGATCGCTTCCATTCTGGTGCCGTGGCTCAAGTGGCTGTTCGTTGCGATGGCGATCGCCGCGATGGCGCTGGCGCTGTTTGAGTTTTACGTACTCGCCAAAAAGCGCGATCTCAAACCCGACACCGGCGCGGGATTTCTGGCGGCGATCGCGATTCTGGTCGTGTCTTGTTTTCCCGCGGATCTCTACAACGTGATCCTGGTCCAGTTGATAATCATCGTCTTGACGGCCGGCACGCTCGTAGCTGCAACCCTTCGCGGCGCGCCGTTTGAAAAGATGATCGGTTCAGTTGGCGCGACGATTCTCGGCGTGCTTTACATCTCGCTGTTAGGCAGTCATCTGGTGGCGCTACGACTGTGGCAGAACGAGGCCGTGGCTGCGGACATGTTGTCGTTCTTCTTTCTGGTGCTAATGGGCGCGGATGCCGGTGCGTACTATGTTGGGCGCGCGATAGGCAAAACTAAACTGGCGCCTTCGATCAGTCCGGGAAAGTCGTGGGAAGGTGTTGTTGGCGGAGTTGCGGCAGCGATCATGATGGCCGTGGTGGCGCATTACTGGTTTTTCCGTGAGTTGCCGCTGAAATATGCGATTCCGCTCGCTGTGGTGATGACGGTTGTGGGTATTCTCGGCGATCTCGCCGAGAGCGCGTTGAAGCGTGGCGCGGGCGCGAAAGATGCCGCGAGCATTCTGCCGGGTCATGGCGGACTACTCGAT
>DATNJO010000108.1:0-12293 GCA_035603895.1 Pyrinomonadaceae bacterium | reverse complement strand
TAATTTCAGCCCAGGGTTGGCACAACCCTGGGGACACAACATGAGAAAGACTACTACGCTGAAAGCGTTCGCAAGGGAAAGGCGCCACTTGCCAATGCTTTCAGCATTGATACTAAAAAGTATTTGTTCAGTCCCAGGGTGGCGAAACCGCCAACCCTGGGCTGACATTAGCGAACGCCTTCGGCGTTTAGACCTGTGCCCGAACTAGTAAACGCCTGCGGCGTTCATCCAGGAGACTTTTCGGGGGTTAAGAATTGCGTGAGGCAAGACGTGCGGCGCGGTTGAATGCTTTGTCGGTTTCCGGTAAGGACAAGGCGGTGGGAAGTGGCGCGAGATCGATCTCAAACACCTCTCTGCGCAGGTGAAGATAATCATGGAACGTGTCCGACTTTATACGCCACACTCCGCCGGACATCGGATGTCTCTTTTGTGGACCCGCGGCGTACCGGTTAAAGATCGTATTCGCCCAACTACCCACCACGCCCGATGCGGTAACCGCCCCCTCCGCATTCGGATCCTTCATGATCGTCCGCGCGTGTTTGAACGAGTAGAACTGTCTGTAGCAGAGTAACAATGCCGACCTCAGTTCCGCAGCCGAAAGGTGCGGGTGTTGCCACGTCAGACAAGTAGTGTCAAAGCGATCGAGGTTTCTCTCTGACAACAATCCCTGCTTCAAAAAATCGCTGTATTGTTCGGTGCCGGGAATCGGCGTCATCACATAAAACGAAGACCACGTCGGACCCATCGAACAAAGGATGTCGATATGCCGCTGAATCTCGGCCATCCGGTCGTGTGGATAACCGATCATCGTCGAAAAATGCGAGCTGATTCCATATTTACGACAGAGCCTCACGATGTCTTCGTAAACCTCCGGCCGGTTATGCGGCTTGCGCACGCCGAGCAGAGTTTCGCGGTCGAATGACTCCACGCCGAGGAACATCTGAAAAACTCCTGCTTGAGCCATGAGAGCGATCAACTGCTCTTGTTTGGAAATCTGCGTGTCGCATTGCACGAAGAGCTTCAGCTTGATGTTTTCTTCGATGATCGCCGAACAGAGCTCAGACACTTCAGCGTATTTGTTGAAGTTGTCAGACGTGAACATGATCAGCCGCACACCCGCCGCCTCGGCCGCTTTCAAACTCGCGATCGTTGTTTCAATCGATTGACTGCGTACCTGGTGTCCCGCGATTTTGATCACCGAACAGAAGTTACAGTTAAAAGGACAACCACGCGCCGGGTAGAGACCAAGCAGCGGAAAAACGTAACGCTTCAAATCTCGTCGCGATGGTGGAATGACAACCGGCGCATCCAACTGACGTTGCCAACGCCGATCATTTCCATAAACAGGTTGCAAATCTCCGGCGGCTGCATCGTGCAAAATAGCAGGCCAAGCAAGTTCCGCTTCGGCGAGCGCAAAGCTGACACCACGGCCATGAAACATCGAAGTGTCACACGTCATCGTGTGCGCCCCACCGATCACACTCAAACAACCGTGCTTCTTCGCATAAGCCGCGAGGTCCAAGGCGCGATGAAACTGGTTACTCTGAACGCCAACGAACGCCACCAGAGTTCGCACTCCATCTTCACGACGCAGTAGATTCAGATACGTCGGACTTCCATGAACGTACTCGTCGATGGTATGTATCTCGACTGCGGTTGAGTCCAAGCGATCTGGAGTCAAGCTACGGATGTGAGGCAAGGTGCTGTTGGGCATAAACCCCCAACGGAACCGCTCAACGTAACCGTCAACGGCGTACTTACTCGGTTTTATGAGGACCACTCTCAGCCTGTTCGCCATGTGCCATGCGTCCAGTGGCGCGTAATTAATCGCAGAACGAATCGAGGGTGTTGCGGGACAATACTACTAAGCGGCGTCCTTAACAAGATCAATTAACGACCTGTAATATTGAACGCGCATGAGCAAGTGGGTGCTCAATCGGAAGCGGAATGACGAAGCTACCTTACGGCTGTTCTGTTGCCCGTACGCCGGAGGCGGAAGCGATATCTTCCATAGTTGGTCCGTTGGCCTTCCTTCAGAGATCGAAGTTTGCCCGGTTCAACTGCCGGGACGTGGCGGTCGTTTGCTCGAGAGTCCGTATCGAAGGCTCTTGCAGTTGGTTGAAGTGCTTTCGAGCGAGTTGCAACCGTACCTGAAAAAACCGTTCGCGTTGTTCGGACACAGTATGGGAGCGGCAATCAGTTTTGAACTGGCCCAACGGCTGCGAAGCGAATACGGCATCGAGCCGGCGCATCTCTTTGTGGCCGGGTTCCGGGCGCCGCAGTTGCCGCGCCGTGAGAAACCCAGTTTTGACCTGCCACAAGCCGAATTTCTTGATAAGCTACACTCGCTTGGTGGATCTACGAAGGAGTTACTGGACAATCCAAGGTTTATTCGACTCATGCTGCCCGCGGTTCGTGCAGACTTTGAGATGATCCAGACCTACACGTATTCACCACAGCCGCCGCTCACATGTCCGATAACTGCATTGGGTGGCGTAGACGATCACATAGTCAAACACGAAGAATTAGCAGCCTGGCGTGAACAGACGACCGGGACCTTCACGCTTCGAACCTTGCCCGGTAATCATTTCTTTCTTCACACGGCTCAGGACCGCCTGCTTGCGATCCTGGCCGATGAATTGAACGTGAGTCATTAAGTGGCTCTTCCCTGTGTCTCTGTGCCTCTGTGGTTCAATAATTAACCACAGAGGCACAAAGAAACAGAGAAGAAATTTAGAAAAGACGATAATGACTGCTGCCTCACAATTGTCTCCGCCAAACACCACCCCCGCATTGCGCCAAATTGCGTTCAGCACCGCAACGACGCTGGGCCGCATGCTTCAGGAGCGCGCCGAAGGTCCGCAGGGCGACGACGTCAGACTGCTCTTTGTCGATGGCCCAACTCTGCCAAATCTCAAACCGGCAGAGGGCGACGACGAAGCACAACTTTTTCAGTACCGGCAAGTCTACGAACTCGCCTGCCGTGCTGCTTCATGTTTTCAACGCCACGGTGTTCGCAAAGGCGACCGCGTTTTTCTGTTTCTTTCAACCGGCCCTGCATTCCTCGCTGCGTTTTACGGCTGCCAAATGCTGGGCGCGATCGCGGTTCCGATCGCGCCGCCGCGAAGCCTGTCGCAGTTAGGAGGACATCTGAACCGGCTGGCGCAGATCTGCGAACCGGCGCTGACGGTCGTAGGCAGCACGTGGATGCCGCTGTTTCGCCTGGCGCGTCGTAGCTCGCGCAACGCGTTGCAGAAGATCGTCGAAGAGACTGAGTTGTTGCTTGCTGAAGCAACGGTAGACGAACCCGTTCCGGTTGAATCATCCGATCCGGCGATTATCCAGTTCACTTCCGGAAGCACCGGGAAACCGAAAGGCGTCACGCTGAGCCACGCAAATTTGTTTGCGAACATTAAAGCGATCGGAATCGCCGGAGGATTTCGTGATGGCGACGTCGCGTGTTGCTGGCTGCCGCTGTTTCACGACATGGGATTGATCGGTCACGTGCTAAACGCGATGTTGTGGCGAGTCGGTTTGGTCCTGATGCCGCCTGAGGCATTTATGAACCGGCCAGTCAGATGGCTGAACGCTCTCTCGCGTTACGGCGTGTGTCACAGCACGGCGCCTAACTTCGCTTACGTTTTGTGCACTCGCAAGATCGCCGATCGCGAAATAGAGAATCTCGATCTGAGCCGGTGGCGGCTTGCCTATTGCGGCGCCGAACCGGTCCATCCCGAAACCATTAGAAGATTCACCGAGAGATTCACTGCCAAAGGCTTCAAAGCCAACGCATTTTACCCGGTTTACGGGCTGGCGGAATTCACGCTCGCCGCGAGTTTCCCCGAACCTGAAGCGCCGACGCATCTCGATCGAGTTGACCGCAAGTTGTTTGAAACCGAAGGCGTTGCGAAACCGGTTACATCAGATAACTCCCTGGAAACAGTCGAGTGGGTCTCCGTAGGCGGCGGGATGCCGGGTCATCGCGTGCGAGTGGTGGACAGCGAAGGTAACCAGAAAGAAGAACGATTGGTCGGCGAAATCGAACTCTCTGGGCCTTCGGTCATGCTTGGTTATTACCGCGATACAGACGCAACCGCGGAAACGATCCGCGACGGGTGGCTGCGTACCGGCGATCTCGGTTACATGGCCGATGGCAATCTCTTCGTTACGGGCCGTAGCAAAGACCTGATCATTAAAGGTGGAAAAAACGTCTACCCACAGGACGTCGAGCGCGCGGCCTCATCAGTCAAGGGAGTGCGTGCTGGTTGCTGTGTGGCGTTCTCGATTACTAATCAGACCAAAGGCACGGAAGAACTCGTGCTGATCTGTGAAACGAGAATCAAGAATGATAAGGAACACAGCCGTCTCAAGAACGAGATCAGAAGGACCGTGCTGGATCAGATCGCGACCAGCGTCGACGTCATCAAACTCGTCAGCCCGGGAACAGTTCTCAAAACCTCGTCGGGAAAACTCCGCAGACAGGACATGCGTGAGCGTTACCTCATGGACCAGCTTCAACCAGATCGAATACCGCTTTCCATGCGCGTGGGTCTTTACGCGGAGGTCGCGCGGGAGAAGCTTCGCAAACTCGTCCGTAATCCGAAATAAGAAAGTAGGTCAATTGAATGCGTATTCGGAAGAACCTACTCAAACTCGATAAAACCGAACTGCAGGGCCTCAACGATGGCTTCGAGGCCATGGTGGCGGTCGAAGGATTTGGCGGGTACCAGCACATAGCTGGCGTTTATGGAAAACCCGGCCAGCCTCATCGTCCGCCGACTGAGTTGTTTCTCCCCTGGCACCGCGCATATTTATTATCGTTTGAGCGCGTGCTGGCTCGTCTCTGGCCGGGTGTGAATCCTGCTTATTGGGATTGGACCGAGCCGGCCGCGAGCATCAAGGGCATTCCGGGCCGACTCAGGAAAGTTGCGTACGCCGATAAGGACCAGGGTGTTTGGCTCAATCAATTTTGCCGCGCGCCAATCGACTGTATCGGTCACGAGTTCCTGACTGAGCGCAATCCCGGCAAGGCCGCGGATCTAAAACCCTCGGCCGAGAAAGTACGCGAGGCGTTCGAGCAAAAGCGTTTCGAAGACTTTAACCGTTTAATGGAAGAAGCGTCGGACGGCTTTCGCGCCTGGGTTGGCGGACATATAAGCGACAACGATTATGCTGCTTACGATCCGATCTTCTGGTTTCATCTCGCGAATGTGGATCGCATCTGGGTGCTCTGGGAGCAGGCACACCCGGAAGCAGCCGTACCGGAATCGCTGCTCGACTCGACGCTCGATCCGTTTGCAATCAAGGTTCGCGAAATGTTGAATGTCGAACGCCTCGGTTATGCTTACGAGTAGCATCCGGCATGGCTTTACCGTTTTGACAGCATTTACAGAATGGACAAGATGACTTATTTCCTTTGCCAGTCTTGTTAATTCTGTGCATCCTGTCTACTAACGTGGGGTGAGCGTGGATATTCTTACTTACAGAGGAACTGTCTACCCGTGGCAATGCGATCACGTGGGCCACATGAATGTCATGTGGTACACGGGCAAGTTCGACGAAGCAACCTGGAGCTTGTTTGCCGAACTGGGTATCACGCCTTCCTATCTACGCGAGCAGCAACGCGGCATGGTCGCCGTGCAACAGGTTATCTCTTACAAACAGGAACTCCTCGCGGGCGACGTGATCAAGGTTTACTCTCGCGTTCTCGAAATCCGCGACAAGGTCATCCGGTTTCAACACGACATGCTTAACCTCGAACGCAATGAAATAGCAGCAACGTGTGAACTGACCGGTGTTCACATGGATCGGCAGGCGCGCAAATCGTGTCCCTTTCCTTCAGCGATTCGTGAGGCTGCGGAAAAGTTTCTCACGCGTGAGGACTAGGAAGACGGTTGTTCCACGACAATCGTTTGCGGAACTTTATAGCCCGCCAAACGGCTCGAACAAAAAGCACGAATCTCAGAACCAATCACAGACGTGTTTCGCTGCGGGATGACTTTCGCGTGTATCCGCACGTCACCATTCTGACGGTTTTCACCGCCGTTCGGTTCGGCCCAAATCTCAACGCTGGCGACCGCCGGATGCTCGAGGATCGCAGCTCGCACTTCCAAAGGGTCGACCTTGTTTCCATTGAGATTCAGTATCGGCTTCGACATTCCGCGAAAATGAAGATACCCGTCGCTGTCGACTGATCCGATGTCGCCGGTGCGTAGCCATTGACCGTCAAACATCTTCGGAGTTTCCTCCGGCAGACGATAATAACCGGCCATGCTGGTGGTGCTTTTGATCTGCACCTCTCCGACCTCGCCGGCAGGCAACAAGTTTCCATCCGGGCCAATTATTCTGATGAAGATGTCGCGCCGTCCGGGAATGCCGAGAGTACCGCGGCGGTTACGTGGGCCGGAAGGATTACAGATAATGGGCAAACACTCGGTCAAACCGTACCCCTGGACCATCTCCGTTCCCAAAGCCGCTTCAAACGCATGTTGTTGTTCTGCGGGCATGTAGGCGCCGCCGGTTACGAGTAAGCGCAGCGAACTGAGATCGAAGTTGCTCTTCTTTTTGTAGTTCGCCAGACATTCAAAGACGGAAGGAACGGAGCTGAGAATCGTGATGCGATGGCGTTCGACGTCTTTGAGAAGACTGCCCGGCATGAAGTGAGTGGTCGGCACGAGTGTGCCGCCGCGAACGAGACCAGCGTTGACGCATCCTGATAATGCGTAAACGTGGCACATCGGCAACATGACCAGGATTCGATCGGTTGAGCGAAAGCCCTGATGACGCGCGTATCCGGTGGCTGCGTAAATGTGATTGGCGTGCGTCAGCATCGCACCCTTCGGATGGCCGCCGCCGAAGTATGAATAGTGGATGCTCGCGATTGCTCCGTTTTTGACGGGTGTGACTTCGTCGCGTGGCTGGTTTCGATTGATTGCCTCTTCGACTGAGATCAGTGATGTGCCGGCCGGTAAGTTGAGTTGTGCCTGGTTCTTCTGAAGCCACTCCGATGTTGAAACTACGAGTCGTGGTTCGCAATTCAGCGCCATGCGCCGCACTTCCCAACCCGTGTAGTCGTACCTCACCGGAACCGAAACGATTCCATTTTTCAACGCACCGAAATGGTAGTGAAGGAACTCGTGATTATTCGGCAGGATCAGGATCACTCGATCTTCAGGATTGACTCCGGAGTCGAGATAAAACTGTCCCGCCGCGGCAATATGACGCCAGAACTCAGAAAAAGATTCCGAGCGGTTGTCTGTCGCCACGGCCTCGCGGTGAGGAAACCGGCGGGCAAACCCGCGTATAAGTTGCGTAAAATTCAAGCTCTGACCGGTTAGTGGACAGGATTCACAGAATTAACAAGATTTATGTCCTGCTCAACTGCACGAGACTCTCTTCGTGAATGCTGCTGTGTAGTTGAATGAAGTCCTCGCTGATGGCCGGTTGGGCGTCCGAGAGTGGACGCCATTCCGTTACTGGGGGATTCACCCACGGTTCGGCCTCGACTTTGTATGGCCCAGCAGGTTTGAGATCCGGACCGCTGCGCTCGAGTTTGTTCCAACGGCGAACGATCTTCTCCTTGCGGAAGTTCATCGGGTGACAATGACTCTTCACGCAATGATAAAGAAGCTTGCGGGCTTCCTCAGGCGTGAAGTTCGGATGCGAGTTGACGAGATGAAGCGCGGTGTATTTCTTCCAGTCTCGATCGACAATGCGCCCCTGCTGTTCCATCTCATCCCACAAATCCGTACCCGGAAACGGCGTGGTGATCCAGAAGATCGCACCGTAGAGTGCCTCGAAGTGAGAAAGCTTTTCGATATCTTCCTTGACGCTCTCTTCGGTATCGTTATCCATGCAGATCATGTACGTACCGAACGCAAAACTGCCGAGCTCTGCCAACCGGTTCAACAAATTCGCTGTCTTATTTGCAGAGGAGCACTTCCGGACCATCTTTAACGAAACGTCGTTCATCGACTCGATGCCTACATAAACATTCTTGAGCCCATGCTCGGCGAGTTCGTCAACATGACGCAACAGAACGTCGATGCGAGAGGTGCAAGTCCAGCTCATCCCGCGCTTTTCCATCGCGGCGATGATCCGTTTTGCTTCGTCGACACGCTGGAGAAAAGTTTCGTCTACGACAGTGATGTGCTTGATGTCGCGCGAAAGATAGAAATCGAGAATGCGGTCGATCTCGGTCTCCGTGGTGAGCGCTAAACGCCTGTAGTAGCGTGGTCCAGAACAGAAGTTACAAGGAGCACGACAACCGCGGATCGTGAACAGATATCCGGTTGGAATTTCTTCCAGGTAGAAGTCGTACTTGGCCGAGAGATCCGGATGGCGGAAGTCGACCAACTCCTCGCCTTCAATCAGCGGCTTGAGATCGTATTCGGAATAACTTCTGAACGTGCGATCGAAATGAACGTCAATGCCCGGCGTGCTGACGCCGTGCCCGCCACCCCAAACCTCCGGAACACCTGCCTCGCGAGCCAACTGCGCCATCTTGACAGCTTCGCCCGACGTGTACGTCCAAAAACTGATTCCGACAACGTCGTATTGCTTGTCGTTGAGCGCGGCGCGGTACTGGTCCCACGTGGGATATTCAAGAATGTCGATCGAGGGAACGTTCGAACTAATGAACCGCGTGGCGTAGTTAGGGAGCGTGAACCCGTTGACGTATTCGATGTTGTTTCCGGCGTGGAAGCATTCATCGATCGTGCGCAGGGTCGGGTTTTTTCTATGCGCGCGTGCCGTGAGAACGATCTCCTCGACAGGAGCGGTGGTGAGTAACATTTTTTTCTTGGCCATTGACTTTCCTTTCGTTAAGCCGCCGAAAACGAATGCATCGCCGCAACATTTTCCATGTATGGACCATAGTCGCGTATTTTCAGAGAAGGCTCGACAAACTTCTTCTCCAAGTGCCGGCTCTTCGCCTCTTCCAACGCGAAGATGTGTTTGAAGAGTTCAGCACGTCCGTGCTCGCTGACTGTCGCCGGGCCAAATTCCGAAGCCACTTCTCGCAGTGTTTCATTTACCTGACGCCGGATCTCGTCGTTTGGCAGAAACGCTCCCGTTTGCATGAAGAGTGGCCGGAGTCGTTTGACGCGCGAAGCGTAAACTTCTGCTCGTTTGCGCAGGCCGAGACGAGGGTTCGCATTCAGTTTCTTGTAACCGGCGAACCACGTGGTCCATAAGCGATAGATCGACGGACCGATCGCTTCATAGAGTTCCTCGTAAGCCTTTAGCGTGACTTCCTTCAGTTGACCTTCCTTGAAATTCGGGTGGATTAACACGTCCGAGAAGAGGTCTGATTCGCGGTAATCGAAGTTGCGTATTCTTCCCTCCTCTTCGAGCCGCTTGCGCAACTCGGTTCCCGTCGCCGGCAGCAGGCTGCCAAACTGGCAAGTCGAAGGACGCAGCGACGACATGTATTCAGTCTCGCCGGGAATCATCTCCGGCGTGTGATGATCCAGACCGAAGATCATCGAACCGGTGGTCGTAACACCGTAAGAATGCAGCTCGTCGAAGAGGCCCTTCATATCGCGTCCCTCACCTTTCTTGTAAGGGACAGCCATCGACTCGACACCGATCCAAACGTGTTGAAAACCGCCCGCGATAATCTTTTCCAGATCCGAACGAGACAATGCTTTGACGGTGGCAAAGCAGGCATAACCCAAACTGTCCTGTGGATCCTTCTCGATCAGCTCGCCCATGTCCGAGACTTTGTTCTTGAAGAGCATGAGATCCTCTTCGAAGATAAGGAAGTTGTGAGTCTTGCCATTTGAATCGCGGCATTGCTTCTTCATCGCGTCGTACATCGCCTTCCCGTCACTCAGGAACGGAATCGCGCGATAGCCGAAGTAAGCCGAGGTACTGCAAAAGTCACACGCATGAGGGCACCCGAAGCCGCTCGTGATGAGTCCCATCGTCTCCTTATCGAGAAAATCGTAGTCGCGAAAGATCCTGAGCGTCATTTGCGCCTGGACGGGCGGATGAATGAACGGGACTTCCGGCTCTGCGCCCAAAAGTTTCCGCATAAAACGCACGCCTTCACCTTTGGAGATGTAGTCGGGCTTGAGTTGTTCGATTTCGTCGAGTGCAGTGCCGAAACCTCCGACCACGACCTTGGCTTTGGGTGCGTAGTGCCTCGTGAGCGCGATCATCTTGGACACTTTTCCGAAGCCTTTAATGAGCGTGGAGATCCCGACGTAATCGGGGCCTTTCTTGAGTTCGTCAATGAACTCTTCGACGCTCGGCGTCTCGAGCACACGCGTTTCAGCCGGCAGGTTTGCAGCGATGAGGTGCAAGCTGGAAGCAGGCACGAAACTACTCAACGCGAATAGTCCCGGCTCGCGCGTGAGACGTGAAGCCAGGTAGTCCAACAGCTCTTCATCGCCGGCTTTGTTGAACCTGCTTGCTTCACCAAAAGGACGGAAAACCGACGTCAGCAACACTTTCGTCATCTGAGTACCTCCGATCCCGATCCGCCTGCATAGCTGGCGATGGTTAGGTTGACTTGTTCTTTATTAGTTCGATCACGTCGTTCAGTTTGTGAATGTTGCGCGCTTCGTCTTCGTCGATGTCGATGTCAAACTCAACTTCGACTTGTGAAATCAACTTCAGCGCGTTGACTGACGTGAGGCCGTACTCCGCGAACAGATCTGCGTCCAGGTTAAGCTCTTCTGGATTCAGGTTCATGATTTCTGCGAAGCGTTGGCTTACGATCTCTTCTACATTTGCGGTTTCCATTACATGCTTCCTCCGGGGCTTGCGGCATTGAACATTTCGGTTGTGATTACTTCGTCAAACTGGGCCACGACATCGGCTGCTGGTTCCAGTCCGAGAGCATGTGCCCGGACCATATTCAAACTGCTGTAGGTTTTGGACGAACGGAGCAGGCCGATACTCCGAGGGTTAGTGCCGTTCAGGATAGCTGCGGCCATCTTCCCCGTTTCGATTCCTGCCTCACGAAAACAGCCGGAAATAGCGGCGACCGCGCCGATTTGTGTGGCTTCAGTATTGTTGTTCCAAAAGAGCGGGAAGTTGCGATCGATCGAGAAGTTTCCGAGTGTGATCGGTGCGTCTTCGCAATAGACGCTATCGTTGTAAGGCATCAACACGTCTTCACCGGCGACGTTATCGATCTGGCTCAACCCCCAAAGAAGGTCTTCGCTGTCGCGATAGACAAACTCACGATAGTCAACGCCGATGATGTAGCAAAGATTCGCAAGACTGCGATAACCGATCGACGGCTCAGATCCGGCAATCCACGGTGACTGCGCCGTGCGTCGACGATCGCGATGGAGCTGTTTCATCTCCTGCCGGCAGAAAACTGTGCTTTCGTAAAACGGAACCCAGACCCGTTTCAACTTTGGGAAGACTTTGCGGATGAAGCGGAAGTGTTTGTAGTTCTGCGTGAACGGCAGGGTCAGTACCATACCGGACACGCCGGCGTCGCGGCATCTCGCCTCGCCCGCGCCTTCGGGATGCGCCCCGTAGTAAACAACCGGCACTCCGTCGCCGCACTCCGCGGCGACAATGGCGTTAGGAGTGCCAACGGCATGAATTACATCGAGCCCTGCTCGAGCGGCGCTTCGTGTTTCCGACTCGAGTTCGGCAATGCTATTGGAATCAACGATTTGAACGTTTACGTTTGTGTCGGGTTGGTAACCGGCAAGGTCGAGACCTTCGAAAAACGAACGGATCCTCACCTGATCCTCGGCACGCTTGGAGGTAAGCGTGTAGGAATTGAGAATCAAGATCCTCTTCACCATTAACGTCTCTCCTGCAAAGTGCTGGAACGGACGCAGCTTAGCCTACGAGGTTAATGATTTGGTGAAGACTTCGGAGTGGACCACTCCGAGGTAACACCGCCCGGTCGCAGTCCCTGACTCTGGGATTCAACAAGTGACTAGTCGCCTGAGGAGCCCACAAGAGTGAGAGGCACGTAGATCGCGGTATATCACAGTTTGGGGGAAGCAAGCAATAAACTTTGCTAAAACGGCGGTGTCCTAATCTGAACGCCGAAGGCGTTTACTAATTTCAGCCCAGGGTTGGCGGTCCCGCCACCCTGGGACTAAACGGATACTTTTGGTATCAATGCTGAAAGCATTGGCAAGTGGCAATGTCGCTCGCGAACGCTTTCAGCGTAGCGCCTTTCTCATGCTATGACCCAGGGTTGTGCCAACCCTGGGCTCAAACTAGCAAACGCCTTCGGCGTTCAGATTAGGACCTGCTAAAACCCAAAGCTTTGGCGGGGAACATTGACCCATGTCCTCGAAACTCAGGACCCG